>JAGIAF010000315.1 GCA_017745015.1 Bdellovibrio sp.
CAACAAGGAGTTCGCAATAAGTTCTTCAATAACTGGATGCAATGTCATCACCGTTATTGAAGAACTTATTGCGAACTCCTTGTTGCAAACGGAGCAAGGCGTTCAATTGGTGATGGACCCGAATACGGCTCATCGCTTGATTAACGAAATTGCTCGTGCGGTGGAAAACCATCCTGAAGTTGCTAGTCAGCCGATCTTGCTGACCAGCCCGACTTCAAGACGACATCTGTATAAGTTGACATCAAGATTTATTCCTCAGCTTGTGGTGCTTTCGCACAATGAGCTGACTTCTGACGCTGACGTTCAATCAGTTGCCCTAGTGGAGATGAGCCATGCAGGTTAAGAAATTTGAAGCACGTACTATGAAAGAGGCGCTTGAGATGGTGAAGTCCCAGTTGGGACCTGACGCCATCATCCTGTCTGCTCGCGATAACAATAAGAGCTTCGGCCTTGTGGGCGAGGGCAGCGTGGAGATCACGGCGGCTGTTTCTGAAGAAACTCTGCAAAAGAAGAAATTTGCAGAATCACGTTTGCGTGAGCAAGATCGTGAAAAATTCTTGGCAAGCTCGGCTCGTCAGCAAAAAGAGTTGATCCACAAAATGGTGGAAAAACATGTGCAGAAGAATCAACCTCCTGCGCCAATCACACAGCGCCGTTACATCGATATCGAAGATGAAAACGAATACGCTCGTCAGCAAAAAATGTCCGAGGAAAGAGTTAAGAATGCCGCTCAACGTGCGTTGTATGCTTTCCAAGAGCAAGAAGAGAACTTCCAACAAGTTCGTAAGGCAGCGGCACCAGCTAAGCCAGCAGCAAGACCTGCAGTGGTTCCAGCTGGTGATAATGATGAAATTCGCGCTTTGAAAAACGAGATCGCAAGTCTTAAGCAAGTCATCACTCAATTTCAACACATGCCACAAAGTTTTGTTGGTTCTCATCCGGGCGCGGACTATGGCATTAACTATGACTTGAGCTTCGTATTTGAAAAGCTGACGAAATCAGGTGTTGCTCCAGAAATCGCAGCAGACATCTTGACCCAAGCTCAAGAGACTTTGCCGACCTTGAAACTTAAAAATAAATCCCTCGTGGAAGCGTGGGTGGCTCGCTATGTTTTGGATACGACCAAAATCGTTCAAAATCCGACAGCTGGTAAAATCCACTGCTTCGTAGGACCTGCGGGCAGCGGTAAGACTTCGACAATGATCAAAATGGCCAGCCAACTGGTTGTACGCGAGCGCAAGAAAGTAGCGCTGTTTACAACGGACACTTTCAAAGTGGGCGCCGCTGATCAAATGAAGATCTATGCACAAATCCTGAATGTTCCATTCTCTGTGATTCGTTCACAGAATGACTGGAGCAACTTGATGAGATACTTGGCGAACGTAGATTGCGTTCTTGTAGACTTCACAGGCCTGAGCCTTAAGAACAATGACGAGATCAATGTGCTTCGTAGCTTGCTTCCACCACAAGGGTTGAATGCAAACATCCACTTGACGATGTCGACAAATACGAAAGATGCAGATGCAATTGAGTTGGGTCGTCGTTACTCAGTGCTTGGCTATAGAGATGTGATCTTCTCGGGCCTTGATGAATCTACTCAGCACGGGACTATTTACAATTTTATGAAGCGTTTCGATATTCCATTGCATTCATTTGGTATCGGGTCGCGCGTTCCAGAGGACTTCGAGTTTGCTACGAAAGAGCGTCTTTTGGATTTGATCTTTAAAATTACTCAATTCAAACAACAGGATTCAGAAGCTGTATGAGCAGAATGAACTCTTTTGACATGAATCGTACCCGCACCATCAGCGTCACATCCGGCAAGGGTGGTGTTGGTAAAACTACTTTGGTGGCAAACCTGGCTTTGAGCCTTGCGCAAAAAGGCAAAAAGGTTTTGATCCTTGATGGCGATTTGGGCATGGCGAACGTTGACATTATGTTCGGCGTGAGAGCTCAAGGCAATATGCACGATATCGTTGCCGGCCGCAAAGAGATGAAAGACATCTTAATGGAAGTTTCCAAAGATGTGTTTTTGATTCCAGGTGGCAGTGGTGTGATTGAGTTCAATCATCTCAATCACTTTGAAAGACGTGCCATGGTTGAAGCGGTCAGCGCTTTGCCGTTGGGCTTTGATTATTTACTGATTGATACCGCTCCAGGTATCGCGGAGAACGTTTTATTCCTCAATTCAGCAGCACAGACGGTGAGTGTGGTTATCACTCCGGATCCTGCAAGCTTTGCTGATGCGTATGCTTTGATTAAAGTTCTCCATAAGCAGTACAAAGTGAATCGCTTCTCTATCATCTGCAATCAAGTGCGTGATGAAGAGGAAGGCATAAACCTTTATAAGCGCTTCAATGATGTCGTAAACAAGTTTCTGTACATTGGTCTTGATTACTGGGGTTCTGTTCCTAATGACGTTGTTTTGCGAAAAGCAAATCAATTGCAGCGTCTCATCGTGAGACAGGATGCGGGCGCCGAATCTACTAAGGCGATTCGTCAAATCTCTGCACAGATCGAGAAATCCTCCAAGCAATTCGAGGCTGGAGGAGGCATGCAGATGTTTTGGGATCAGGTCGTTGGATTTGCCTAAGAGATTTGGACTTTCAGCACGAACACCTGTTTGTTAACATAGACTTCAAGAGGGATAAATATGGGGAAAAATGCGGCATTGTTGAAGAAGTACAAGGATGAGCCACGTCAGCTCGCTCCCACAAAAAAAGACGATCTAATTAAAGAATATGCTCCGTTGATTAAATTTATCGCTCAGAAAATCGCCGTTAGACTTCCCTCTAACATCGAATTGGATGATTTGATTTCTGCAGGTGTTATCGGCTTGATGGATGCCATCGAGAAATACGATTCCACTCGTGATAATAAATTTAAAACTTACGCTGAATTCCGTATCCGTGGTGCGATTCTGGATGAACTCCGCGCACAAGACTGGGTACCGCGTTCTATTCGTGATAAAGCTAAATTGCTCGATAAAACGATGGTGCAATTGGAAGCTGATTTGGGCCGTACACCTACGGACGAAGAAGTGGCTAAAGCGCTTAACGTATCTATCGATGAGTTCCATGATCTTGTGAACCAAGTTCGCCCGGTGAGCTTGCTTCCTATCGATCAAGCAACGACGTTCAGTAATACCGACAAGAAATCCATCATGGATATTTTGGAAGGGTCACGCACGAACAGTCCGTTCAATCAATTGAATGTTAAAAATATCAAAGAAGTGGTCGCTCAAGCGATTGAAGAGCTTCCGGAGCGTCAACGCTTGGTGCTTTCTTTGTATTACTATGAAGATTTGAACTTAAAAGAAATTGGACAAGTTCTTCGTGTTACTGAGTCCCGTGTGTCTCAGTTGCATGCGCAGGCAGTCTCTAGATTGCGTGCAAAACTAGCAGCCACTATCGGTGCTGGTGAATTGGAAATTGCTTAAGGTTCCGCTAGTTTAATCGACCGCCTAATCGTTTAAATCATAAAGCCCCATGGAGGAATACTCCATGGGGCTTTGTTATTGAAAACTGCGCCACCTGCGTGGTGGTTGATGCTTATAAGAGCGTCTGGTATCCGGACTTAATTGATCTTGTTGCTTAACAGATTCCAAATGAGGCTCTCATTTATTTTGCTTGAGAGCCTCTTAGTATGTCTCAAAACTCCCTT
>JAGIAF010000316.1 GCA_017745015.1 Bdellovibrio sp.
GCCTGGAATGGGATTCGCAACGAAAGCCCCAGTGGTCCTACGTTTAAAGTTTGGGAGTAGTACGTGAAAAAGTTAATGCTATTGGGAACTATGGCCATTGCATCTCTGGCTTGGGGGCAACGTGCGCTTACTGCAGATACTCGTGGCCCGAGCTTTTGCATGCAAAACTTCAATGCCTATGGGCCCCTGTATGCTCCCCAAACCACAGAGCGCATGAATTGGATCGGTGCTTTATTGCAAGATAATCCCCGTTGTTCTGCGATTCATCTGCAAGAGGTGTGGAGTGAAAGCAATATCGATCAGATCGAAAGTGCTCTGCGCAGCAAATATTCCATCAGCTCGCCTAATCGTGAACAGCGTATTGGCGTGATGTCACTGTTCGACGGACAAATAACAGGCACTTACACGCAAAACTTCAATGTGAATAACGAAGGCGGAATCCTTGATGGCATTCGTGAAGTCCTGAATGTTAAAAAAGCCTTTCACGTCGTGCGTACACAGCTTTTCGATATGGGTGAACCGTTTTACTTTATTAACACCCATTTGCATCCAACCAGTCAGGCGGTGCGTTTGACTCAAATCATCGATATTTTGCAATGGCGCTTGTACAACCAAGACTTGAAGTTCTTACTTTCAGGGGATTTCAATGCGGATGAAAACTCTTTAGAGCGCGAGCTTATTATGACCACTCTGGGAGCTCATGATTCGCTTTTGGATGCATACGGGGGAGAATACCCGGCGGGACTTTGTACTTACTGTATTTCCAATCCTCACAGCTGGCTGTTGGAAAGCAAAATTCTGGATTATATCTTCGTCTCAAATATCGGTGGCAACGAGACTCACATGAAAGCTTATAATGGTGAAGTGAATATGCGCGGTCCAATGCCAGAACCTTTGTCCGACCACTATGGTGTGCGAGTTTATTTCGAGTTGGAACAGGGACCCAATGTAAGTTCGACGGAGGAAATCACAGCTCGTCAAAAGGCTCTGATTAAAGCTCTGGATAAAACTTATAAAATTCTCTCTGCTGAGCAAGAGCCGGCCTTCGCACCTTACGCCACTCGTGTGAAGGAACTAAAGCATCAGATCCTTCAAGGTTCCGGCGAGTTTGACGAATATCTTAAGAAGTTCAATTAGGAATGTATGAAGAAAATCTTGCTTGTTCTGGTCGTCTATGGCGGCTGTAATTTGAAAGTTCAATAAGAGGAAAAGTTATGAAGCACCTTGTTCTCATTCTTTCGTTGATGGTTTCCGCTCAAGCATTTGCAGGCACGAAGACCTGCATGGCAGTTTATGCCGCTGGCTTAGGTTATTTTCTGCATGAAAATGGCGTGCAGTTAGGTGATAAGGCAGAAATAGGTCTTGGCCAAAGCACTCAAGATGAACGCTATAAAGTGACTTTGAAAGAGGACGGCACTCTGACGCTTTTGCATGTGAAAGGAAATTTTGAGCTGCCGTTGTATCAGACGTTCAATGATGGCGCCGTGACCATCTATCAAAGTGAAGATCAGGCATTATATCCTGACAACGTTCCAGGTGCGCGCATTGGGACGAGCTTTATTTATGTAGGTTGTGCTCAAGATTAATTTATTATTTTAACTAGGAGATATTATGAAAAAGGTATTTTCAGTTCTTGCGGCAGTTGCCGCTACAGCGGTGACGATGACGGCTCAAGCTGATGTGAAGAAGCCAACATTGGTCTGTAATTTCACTGAGCCCTTCATTCAGGTGATCGTCTTGGCAAAGGGCCAAGAGGTAGGCATGGTCGGTGACCAAGTTGCTTATCGTGCTGTCGGTAAAGACACTGTTCTTGCGGCGATCTCGGGTCGATCCGTTAAAGACGGCGTGACTTCCTTAAAGCTTGTCGGTGGTGGCCTTGATGGAATCATCTTGGACGTTGCTTTCGGCAAAGAGGGCAGCGATGGTATGTCTGATAAGATCTATCAATCAGAAGGCATCCTTAAAACAGCCGTAGATGAAACAATCGTTTACGGCGGCTGTGACGTTGTACCCTAAGGGTTCGCGAGTATAAATTTCAAGTGCGGCAGAATTGCCGCACTTTGCGGTAAATTAACTACCCTGCAGGGGGATTCGAATTAAACGAATCCTATGCTAATTGAACACCTTCAAGCTGTTTTTGCTGAGCGCAGTCGCAAAAACTCTTCTTATTCGCTTCGCTCCTTTGCCAAGTCCTTGGATTTGGATTCTTCGACATTATCGGCTCTTCTTCGTGGCAAGCGTCCTTTGACGACAAAAATGGCGATGAAAATCATCGACCGTTTGGAAATCCATGAACCGTTGCAGGTGCAAAAGCTTTTGATGGGAGTTCTTGGCGCCAACGAGAATCCTCAAGAGTATTCTGAGATTGATTTAGATTCGGCCGAAATAATCAGTGCGTGGGAGCATTTTGCGATCCTGGCAGTTTTAGAGCTTCCCAATATCGCTAAAGACACAACCTCTATTGGAAAGCGTCTCAACATACCTTTGGGTTTGCGCTGGAATGCTTGGTACGTCTTCAGAAACTGGGTCTGGTGTCTAAAGAAGCCACTCAGTGGAAGTTGACCGGTAATAACATGTCGACCCCCAGAAATATTCCCAGCGCGAAGATTCGCGAAGGTCATCGCCAATTTATTCTGAGAGCCGCCGATGCCTTAGAAGCTCACTCGGTCGATCAACGTGATATCACCGGTATTACGATGGCTATCAACCGCAAGAAGTTTGCGGAAGCCAAGGGTTTGATTGAAGACTTCCGTCGTAGGTTGTCTACATTTTTGGAGACGGGTCCTCGTGATTCAGTCTATCGCCTTAATGTCCAACTTTTTCCTCTTACACAGGAGAACAAGAAATGAAGCTGGCTTTAAAAATGCCGATCCTTCTTGCGGCCGTTCTTCTTAGCGTGGGATTCACTTCAATGCCAACCCAAGGGGCTCCAATGGCGAGCGGCTGGGATCATGGCAATGCTGGCGATTCATTCGCAGCAGAATTTATTATGACCGCCAAGGACTTGGTTCAGCATCTGAAAACGTTGCCGAGCACGGAGCTGAAGGGTTTTAAAATTGAAACTTTGATCGGTGCTATTGAGACCACCACTATTCGTAGTGAAGCCGTGTTGTATTACGAAGACGGCCATGAAGTGGAGGCCATCAATAAACCCTCCGAGAAATTGATTCTGATCAATCGTCGCATGTGGCGTGAAAATCGCGCAGAGCAAGAAACCCTTCATCGCTATACGTTCGTGTTGCATGAGTATCTGTGGATTATGGGTATTGATGACAGTCAATACAAGGTGTCGGCTCCGATTGTGGCGTTGTTGCCAGTGAAGAACTATGACCCTTCCAAGTGGTGGAATCCTCTGAATCCTGTCAATTACCTGACTTTGAATTTGGTCTACAGCAGTGGAGATTGCACGATTGATGGCATGGCCTTTTCTTTGAATAAAACCGAAGAAATGATTATGGCAGAAACTAAGGGTGATTGCGGTGATGACTATCGCAAAGTCATGGTGCCTAAAAGTTCATTGATCGCTCCGCCGTCATCTAATGCGCGCGGAACGTTCCATCGCTTCCAAGTCGCAGTGATGGATCGAGATGGAAAAAATATTGGACAGTTAACTTATGAGCCAGAATGGGGACGTTGGTTGGGACCTCAAGC
>JAGIAF010000317.1 GCA_017745015.1 Bdellovibrio sp.
AGACAGCTGCGGAACAGTCGATAGAGGTCTTGCCATCGCTGCCGACCTGTTTGATGCAGATCTGCGGCCCACTTATCGTTAATTGGCGCGCTGATGAGTTTATTCTAATGGGCTGCTCGGTCTCTGCGTGAGCAAAAGCGGAGAGGATAATCAAAGTGGAGATAAATAAAGCTCTCATGTTTACCACCTCTTAGTAGAAAAAAAGGCCCAAACCAACGCTGCTAGGCCTGAAATCGCTAGTCCACATACGAAGAAGAACAAGAGATCTACTTTGCGGCGGCCACTTTCAATCTTGGACTGGATATCGATGACGCTCCCATCGATCCCTTGAATGAGCTTGGTAATGCTCAATTCTTCACCTGTCTTTCTGTTTCTCATGTTGCCTCCTTAGAAAATAAATTTTTTCGATGCTCGTCATAATGGCATGGACGAGTAAGTCCCGCCGTGCCATTTTGCATTAGATGTTTGTGCAGGATGATGGCACATACACTGTCGTAATCTTCTTGCCATCAGGTGCGCAAGCCCAATGCAAGTTTCCATTGCCATCATCTTTTGCAGTAAGGGTAATACTGCCGCCTTGAATCTTGGTGTTGGCGGTCGTGCCGAATGTCACTGTCACCACTCCTGCACCGGTCAGTGCCACGCTAGAGACGTACTTACCTGCGGGCGCAGCAATACCAAGTGTTGTCAATGATGAGGCAAGTACGCCTGTCTGGGCGTAGTTCTCATTAACTGCTGTCTGGATACCCTCGGAAAGCACAAAACCCTCTGAAACCTGTGCTCTGATGGTGTAGTTGGAATAGGCTGGTAGTGCGACAGATGCGAGGATGCCAACGATGGCGACCGTAATCATCAATTCAATCAGTGTAAAACCTTTTGCTTTTGTTCTTGTTCTCATAGTTTCTCCCGTTTTATCTTTAATAGATAACAGGACGATTCTAATTGTCAAGTAAAAAACCAAGGATCTCTATAGAGATCCCTGGTTCTAACAATAATAACGAAGGCAGGAGAAGGCTGTAAGGAGGAAAAGTCCTCACCTGCCCACCAAAATTATCACATAGATAGCAAATGTCAACAGCTCGGTCAAGCTCATATTTTTTGCTCGATATCCGATGTCCCTTGACTAATTTATCTTTCCTGGATAGGTTGAAGATTTTTAGAGGAGACAAAATGAAAAATGGACTGATAAAAGAGGAGGGCGGGGAGTTTTGGTATCTAGTTGGAAAGCTACACAGAGAGGACGGTCCTGCCTGCCTAGAGTCAGACGGTTCGCGAAGCTGGTATCGCCATGGGGAGCTTCACCGAGAGGACGGCCCCGCAGTCATCTGGTGCGACGGCAGTAGGGAGTGGTGGGTATGGGGGCGCAGGCACAGGAAGGACGGGCCTGCTGTGCTCAACGCCGATAGGAGCTATGCATGGTTTTTCCAGGGGCTTAGGCACCGAATAGGAGGGCCCGCGCTAGAGGCGTCCAGCGGGGCAAGAGCCTGGTACCAGAACGGCGAGCTACACAGAGACGAGGGGCCGGCCGTGGAAGGCGCAGACGGCACAAGGCAGTGGTTTAGGCGAGGCGTTGAGATCTACACCCCAGAGCTACAGGTAGAGGCGCCAGGCGAGCGAGTCCTTCACCATTTCAAGCCTGTGCCAGTCGTGCACAACACCATGCTTGCCATGCGCAAGAAATATTTGGAGGGGCAGGGCAGCGGATCAGGTATGAAGCTCAAGATGTAGGGCATTGAACCTGCAGAGGAGCGCTCGGAAGAACGACGCAGCGTTCTCACCTACGTGATCTGCCCAAAGGTTGCGCCCAAATTTCGCATTTGGCCTTTCTCTTAATTCTTGTTGAAAGACATCGATGCTTGGGCAAGAGGAACGTGGGCAACTCGTGGAGTTGTCCATGTGGAGCGCGACAGGGGCGTCCGCTGTTGGTAACTAATGAATCCCGAAGGGACCATGCACGGCTTTATGCTGTGCATGGATTAGTTATCAATATTGCTGTGGGACGAAAGAAGTCACATAGAACGTACACGATAAGGGAAAACACCTGCTTCTAACAGCCTGTCTAACAACAGGGGAGAAATAGACTTGCATATGCTCACCAACTCCTTTCTCTCCAAACAAAAATCAACAATTCTCTGGGTGCGATAGACTTTGTGAAGTGGTCCGCCCTTCAAATACATGTTCGGAAAGCGCACGTCAGGGCTAGAAAAGTGTCGCATGGCAACTTCACATTCGAATATTTTCAGCACGTCAGAGTAGAACAAGAAATCGAGCGACGAATTGATGTCGCTAAATATCTTGAGCGCCAACCGATTTACACCGGCCTTGTCTTCGATGTGAGGCAGGCTCTGCAGCGGTTTAAAAAGTTCTGTGATGGATAAGGCAGGTTCCTGAAGTTCAGGCGCGAACAGCAGAAAACCAGAGCCGATGTCGTCAATCCTCTTTGATATCTTCAGTTCCATTGAAAATCCTCCTGCTTTATATATAACCAAATAATAAAATTTGTCAAGCCGTCCCAGGAATTAAATCATGTCCACAATGTCTATCTGAAATAATAGCTAATTTCGTCCAAATTTAAGGGGTTAGGCAGTCGCCTGACCTAACCGGCCGCCAACGGCTCACAATCGATAAAAACGATATAAAAACTATGAATTTCCAGCGCCTGTCTGTTTGTACCTAATCTTCGGCCTGGGAAAGTTTGATCTTTTGAGTCAACACTTTGACGTGCAGAGCCCTTAAGTGACTATCGCGGGTTCTGTTGAGTGAGCTGATTCTCTGAGTCCATACCCTTGCGAAAACGTCCCTCTCCACAGGATTCGACGTCCAGTGTGCAAGATCACGCCAGTGGGTATTTGGACCAGCTCGTCTGTGTCCTCCGGGTCAGAAGTCCCCGACCTGTAGGGTTGGGGATTTAGGGGGATTCACGCAGTGCCATTTAACATGGACACATCGTTTCATGGCCGGCTCGCGCTAGCGCCTGACATTCACGCAGGATCTCACGTGGTGCTTAGCTAGAGATACTCTGTCAGATTTTTCTTCAAGACGACGGATGGCGTTAGCCCGATTCTCTGACTAGGACTTTTTTGACCCACACCAAGTGGGGCAAGGAAAGTCTGTGTATAGAGAGTCGTTGTTTCTTTTCTTCTTCTTTTAAGAAGAAGAAAAAAACAACTCTAGTTGCAACCGGATTTTTGAGAATCTGCGAAAACCGTTGATTTATAAGGCTTGAGAGGCTGCAACGACAGCACTTTTTGACTGCAACATATTGCAGTCCATCTCAAAATTTGCCACGAATTGCAGATTTTCAATCTGGAAATGCAGGATTTTCTGCAACGGCATTGCAGGATTTTCCGCAATCTTAAGTCAATAATTTGCGCCTATATTAACCAAATTCGGCGACACCTTGCGATTATCTGCACTGGAGGCTTGACAAACCATTTTCTATTTGCTAAATAAAAGGCAAAGGAGAATAAATATGATTAATAGCAAATGCCCCTTTGTGGACGAATACTTGAAAGATAATGGCTTGGTTATCGAGAATGGCGACATAGGTATCAGAAATAACAGAGAGTTTCACGAAACCATTGAGCTTGACGACAGAAATTTCTTGAAGGTGTACATGAAGAGCGACAAGGTTCTGGCCGAGTTGAAG
>JAGIAF010000318.1 GCA_017745015.1 Bdellovibrio sp.
AAACAAACCCGTCGACAGTGACCAATCGTAAAGATCGCGCTTTTTTTGTAAATTCCTATTTCGAAAGAATGCAGGTGATTTTTCCACCATCATCAGATTCGATACTCAGCATTGGTCTGCCATTTTGCAAAGACAAAATAATTGTCGAAGTTGAGCTAGATAAAGTCACTGCCCCCAGCTTTGTTTTAGAAACTTCCTGAATACCTGCAACGGACTCGTTACTATTTTTAATAACAGTGATTTCTTCAACGGTACCAGGTACCACAATGTTATCATTGACCGATACCTTTGAAGTACTCACTTTTTTGCTGGCAACTTTTGAAAACTCCATCACCAATGTGGATGGAACGGATCCATACAAGGTCCCCAATAATTCAACCGTCAACTCAGAATCATTTTTAGTGATGTTTGCGGCAGCAAATTCAACTGGGGATTCTGAATTATACTTATCACACTGAGCCTGATACTGCCCTGGCGAAACTCTGTTCAAGAGGTTGTTGTCGTCCGCATTCCCGACGTCATTGCCACCAGCATAAGCTAGAGGGGCAACAAAAGTCATCACCGTTGCCAGAGTGTATTTACCGATCACGTTTTTCATACGCTTTCCTTTTCTGTCGCTGTTCATCAGCGCTTGATTGAGGGATTTCTCCGCACGATTTTCGGTGGATGATCCTGTTTCAGACCCTTCAATACAACGACAATGCCAACACCTTACGACTAAGAGGCTCCCTTTTCTCCTACGAGTCGTGGGCCACAGAGTTGGGAGTCAGCAGCCGCTCCCATTTACGTTTGTCGATCATTGGGCGCAGAACCATTTCCGATTCCTTGGCTCAGTCATTAATTGATAACATTCGGTTAACAGGCCAAGATAAAGACTACTTTCAGTTATTATTACTTTACTCCCAAAGCTCCACCGCAAAACAAAAGACCTACTATTCGCGAAAACTTGCAGAGTTTTTTACCGCAAAAGTTGAAAAGAAGTCCGTACAGCCCACACTGGATCTTTTAAGAGATCCAACAGTGATCGCGTTAAGACTTCTATTAACATTTGAAGATGTCAGTGGGACAGAAAGTGAACTTAGCCAAAGAATGGGACTTTCCCTAGAAGAAACTCAAAGCAATCTTCGTATCTTACGATCTCATGGATTGGTCACGGAAGAATCTTTTGGACTCTGGAAAGCTACTTCTAAATGGATTCAATTCGAGGAAACTAAGGACAACTCTGGTATCCGCGCTTATCACGCCGCCAGCCTTGACGCCGCAAAACAATCCATGACCTACCCCGCGAACAGCCGCCACTTCCGAAGCCTTACCTGGGCGATGAACGAAGACGAATACCAAGAATTTTTAAGCGAGATGAATGAGTTTATCGAAAAGATGAGCTCAAAATTTGAAAAGAACACCCTTGATGATCGCAGGCTCATGCAATTGAACTTAAATTTGATACCTGCATTAATGCCGAACCAGGATAAGCAACTTTGAATTTTTAGGGAATCCCGGTACTGGACCGGCAGGTCTAAGACATATAAAAGCGGGTTTCCTGAAACCCAATGTCTATTTCCCCAAGGGAACTACGCTCAAACTCCCCGATAATGAGTCCTTATGTTGCACCCTGGTACCTTACGAATTTTCATATCCACACCTTTGATCGTGCCACCTCTTGAGCGAGAATTTATTTGTAAAGGGCGTTTTCAATGACATAGCGATAAACATCGTCGTCAAGCATCGTCGAATCTGGTTTTTCATTACCCTTAATGATTTTGCGAATAAGAGTGGAGCTAAGTCCCATAGGGTCTGCCACTCCGGACACATGTACAAGGTGAGTCAGGTCTTCGGGAACATCAATTTTTTCGGTCGCATCCCGTGGAACCACGATAAAATTACGGTTGGAGGATGGGTTGATGGAGTTGGATTCAAGCGAACTTTTAAAGGAATCACTTCCAATAATTTGAAATACTTCCGTGGCTCCATAGATCTGAGTGATGCGTTCTATGAAAGGATCACGGCCAAATTGATTTATGATTTCGCCAGAAGCACCCGTGTAAAGGTTTAGACCTTTTTCCTTGCCGAGGCGAATCCTCAACATATCAAGACGATGTTGCGCGGAGGTGGCATTAGGCTTATTGATCGAAACAATATTCGGAACGATGATGACTTCGTCCAGATTATATTTTTCTCGCACGGCTTTAGCTACCGCCACGTGGCCCTCATGGACTGGGTCAAAGGTTCCAAAGTAGACTCCCACTTTCGTAGGTGTCGCATTCATAGTATTCTTTAGAAGTCTGCCCAATGTATTGCGGGATCCCAGTTCAAAATTTGAACGTTCACCACCAACATTGACCGTCCCAACACGGATTTCTCCCCCTGGCGTCACTGGCGAATATGATTGGGTCGCGGCGGAGTCGATTCCGCCAATGGAAAGATAGTGTCCCCATCTCTCGGACTCAGTCTTGTAGCCGTTTACCAGCACCAGGATATTAGCTGCGGGGATATCGCCAATTTTTTTATACTCTGCCAGAGAATAAGCCACTAAGCGGTGATGCGCATTCCAAAGATCAACAGACTTGATATTTCCATTTGCATCAGTAATCAAATTTAGCAAGATAGGGTCGTGAACAAAATCGCCACCTTTAGAACTTAATATATACTCTTTCAGTTTCACCACTTGCTTGGGATTTCGAAGTTGTCTGTGGCCCGGCGCTGCTACAATGCTTTCAATGACCACATCCTGTATGGCATTCAAACGCTCCGCCTGAGACATACTAGATGTAACAGAACCCTTTACCTTTGAGAATACCGGCTGCTCGATCAAATCACTCAAGCGATCGGCATGATCACGATTGGCTAAAGGTTCTTTAAAAAGATCGTTCCAAAGGGGGCTTTTAGGGAAGCTTGAAGTGTCCAGGAATACTCTATTGCATTGAGGTCCGGCACCAAAGGAAAGCGCTGGTCCCAAGCAAAGTGCCAGGAGCGGGAGTAACACTTTTAACCTACGAACTGATTCGTAAAATACCGATGCCATTCGTGATACCTCTGGCTCAGTAAAAAGCAAGAAATAGGCCAGCTCAGATCAAACTAAATGAATATAATGGACTGAGTTTGTTGAACTTGTCTATTGCAGCCGTAAAGGGGCCAACTCGAACTTCCACTTCAATTTCATCAACTTTATCGTTGAGCACTTCTTTGGCATAACTTTTTACTTTAAGCATTTCGACTGGATCAAAAGCCTTCGGGCAAATCAAGTGACTCTCGCTACTCCGCTGGTCATGCCCCCCTCACCAACTAGCTGCTTTTGAGCGGTGGCTTACCTGTATTTTAAATTAAGGCTGAGCTTGGGGCGGCAGCACTTTTCCAGAGCAGAAGTATTCCGGATCTTGCGGTGGACCACTTGAAGAGCTTGGCTCCAGAACTCCACAGTCCAAGTCTTCAATTTGAAAATAAACTGCTCCTGGCTCGCTATGCACATCGAGCATCGCACCGGCGCTGATTTGCAACGTCAGGAACAAATCAGCGGTTGAGCGAGTGATTGTCTTGCCGTATTCGTCCGTTGCCGTACACTCAGTTTGAACTGCTGGATTGCCATCAACTCCAGTCAATGACGAAGAGCACAGAAGACTCTTTAAAGT
>JAGIAF010000319.1 GCA_017745015.1 Bdellovibrio sp.
GTCCAGAACTTTCATTGAGGGCAAAGCCCACAGTAAAAATAAACAAAAGCAAAGAAGGAAATAGCAGACGATAGAAATGAAAAGAGGGAAAGGGATATCCATATCTTTCAGAAAGCTTAGCAAAGGCAATAAAGGCCACCAGCAAAAAACTTCCAAATCCCAGATAGTAAGAGAAGTTCTTTTTCTTTAAGAATAGAAAGCTAAAAGTTACCAAGGTGAGCCAGAAGCCGCTGCGGGTTGGCATCGAGTACACGTTAATCATCGAAGAGCGGTAGACAAACAGTGGAATCACGAAGAAAGCAGTTAATCCAAAAGATGCCGCACCAATAATCGCAAGGTTCTTGAAATCCTTTTCAAAGATCTTTTTCACTGTACAAAGTAAGACGATAACCAAGCCGAAGATAAAATGGCTCAAGATCGCCATGGAAAGATGGAAGATTGTCCGATTGCGATCATTCTTTGCCAGAGCTAGAATACCGAAGACTAAAAATGCAGCTGAAAGAAATTGGTTGGTTAAGCCGACAATAAATATGTCTTGCAGACTCAATCCCTGGAAATAAATAACAAAGGGATCTTTATAAAAATTGATTTCGTGACCAAGCAGTTTATCGAATGAATAAATATTGAGATAGAGAGTCCAAGAACTAAAGATTAGGAAAAAGACCTTGGCGTACTTTGAGGTCAAATAGCGCGCCATTGAATACAGCGCGTACATATAGAAACTAAATATCCCCACAGTAAAGAATGAATAAATAAATCGATCACTGAAGAAATCGCCGAGCAAGATTTCATTGAACTTGATCAGCAGCCCTAAAAGGATGTCTTGAAGTGGAGGATAGAAAAGATTCTGAATATTCCCCAAGAAGAAGTGATCGTTAAATCCGTGAAGACCTACTTCGAAAAGATTCTTAGCACTGGCATATCGACCTGCCCCATCCAGAGAATACAAGATGTCCCGACGATATAGGATGGCAATCAGAACTAAGCAGTTCGCAAAGATTAGCTTTTCAAAGTGTTTTGCGATGAAGTTTTTAATGCCAGTCAATTTTTTGATATGCATCTTTACTATTCTCGATAAACTCAGGAACGTGGGTGGTTTCGACCGCTAGGACGGTCATTGCCTTCGAAAGACCGCAGGTTTTGGCTGCAAATACTGACGGTGGCAACGACAGGGTGTTAATGCCTTTCATCGACCAACTTTGTTTCAACAAGCTTTTAAATAGTTGGGAGTCTTGACTCTTCCAAGCTTCAGCAGCTTGCCTTGCGATCTTCTTTTGCTCTTGCAGAGTGGCAGTTGAAGGAAGATCCGCCGTAATATTTTGGCTTCCTCGAGAGTTGCCAATGAGATAGAAATCGAGCCCCAACGAATTCAAGAACTCCGAATCTAGCTGGTGATGTTGAACTTCGCTGGAAACATCTTTTGATAGATAGTGAGCCCCCTCAAATACGCAAGGGTAGAAATCTTGAAAGCCTCCGAAGATATTTAATATTCTTCGCTCAATTTGAAAAGCAGTTGAAAGGATTCGTGCATTATCCCAATCCAATTCCAGAAGGTGGAGAAGGGCCTTAAGAACCGCCCCCAGATGCGCGGAACTGCCACCCAATCCTGTTTGTGGAGGGAAGTCAGAAAATGTTTTAATGCTCAGCCCACAGTTTAAATCTTGAAGTTGTTTATAGAAGTAATTTAGTACTGCCAAGGTGATGCGAAACTCATTGGCTTGTAAAAGTGCGATCTCCGGCAGTTGAGAAATTTTAACACTTTTTTGATAGTCATGAGTCTCGATAGAAATCTGTGGACTTTGGTTTTTCAGAATTTCACAATGAGTATAGGCTTTAAATGAAGCATTGATCACTTCGGCGCCGTGTTCGTCAGCAAAATAGGGAAGATCAGTGCCTCCGCCGATTAAACCTATTCGATATGGAACGCTCGTTTTAAACACCATTGAGGAATGCTACTTTGGGAAGTGCGGAATTGGAATCAAAAACTTTAGTTCTGCTCGCTGGAGGGAGTGGCTCACGCTTAAGCAACTATCTGCAAAAGCCAGGTCATGTAAAGTGCTTGAGTGAATTCTCGGGCTTGGTGTTTTTGAATTATCTTTTGCGACAAGCGGAGTTTGCTGGAATTGAAGAGGTTATCGTTTTAGGCGGACCTCAGCGAGAGCTTATCGCCCGCGCTGTTGAGTCCGAAAAGTATCAATTGAGATTTTCTTATCCCGTTGAAAATCAACGTTTGGGAACAGGTGGGGCGTTGAAGCTGGTTCTGCCGCATCTGAAGGAAAAGAAGTTTTATCTGATGAATGCAGACACTTACTTTGCAGAGAATCCGTTCCTATTGATTCAGCATTATATGCGCAGTGTTCAGAATGATGTCCGCATTCAAGGTCATTTATTCTTTGACGAGAGCAATTCTCAGGGGAAGCAAGTTCATTCCCTAGGGCAGAACGGCTGTGTGCAATGGGTAGACTTGTATTCAACAACTCCTTATATCTATGCAGGCGTTGCTTTGCTTAGCGAAGTACTCCTGAAGGATTGGGCTGCAGGCGGAATTCAAGGCGCTTGCTCCTTTGAGAAAGAATTTTTCTCTCTTTATAAGGATCAAATTCAATGTCACGTATACCCGTTTCGTCATCTTGATTTTGGAACGGGCGAGGGTTTTGAAAACTTGCAACGTCTGTTGAAGCCTAAGGTGGCGCAATGAACTACCTAGATCGGCGAAATAATTTGTTTGCTCAGGCGATGAAAAGAACGAATTTTCATTCCCACAAGGATCTGACAGCGACATTTAAGATTTCCGATGCTCATTTCTTGGAGTTAAAAAATAAGGTCTTGGAATACCTGGCCGCTTCTTGCCATGAGAGCTTTAATTCTGGTCTTTATCGTGATTCGCAAAATACCTTGTCTCATGTAGCAACGAAGGCGAAGAATATAAGTACTTCAGGTATTGTGATTCCGAAGTCTCACAGTGCAGATTCTTTTACGGCAGTTCATAAAGTTTTATCCGCAATCTTAACTGATTCTGGCCTGGGCTCAGAGGTGGACTATTGGATTTACCCATTCAATGTGCGCCTTAAAGGATCACAGGCGGGTGCGGCTACGGCATCTTACCCCACTGAGATGCCACATTCTGAAACTTGGGTGGGGTGCTCGCTTCGGTCGGTGTTGTTACATATTCCTCTGATGGGAGATGTTGAGAACAACTCTCTTAAGGTTTGGCGTCCAGACTCGGCAATGGATGAGCCCTGGCTGAGACCTCTTAAAGATTATCGCGAGGCCAGCGAAATCATTAAGAATAGCGCTGAAGTTCTGTTAACGGAGCATAAGCAAAGGATGATATTGGTAGATTCGGGATTACTGCACGGCACTCATCGTAATGCCAATGCGGGGGCCCGCCTTTCGATCGACTTAAATGTTGTCATGAAATCCTATGACGTATTTCCCGATGATTGGAACTTGCTGGCGCCTCGGCAAAAAATGACTTCTGAGGAGTTTTTCGATATTGGTCATGGGCGCAAGATCACATCGCCGGACGGAGATGATGATATTTTTGTGGCGACGGATGGTATGAGGCACCCGGCAAATATCAAAGTTTTAAAAGCTTAAGAGTTTGCGAGATCTTTCAATC
>JAGIAF010000031.1 GCA_017745015.1 Bdellovibrio sp.
CAGCGCAAAGCTAAGAGCTCGGTTGAACTTCATATAAAGGTCTCTCCTCTGAATTGTTTTAATTCGAAGAGACCTATTTCAAACATGATACCAATAGTTTACGGAGTCAAACGAGCTACAACGCATTCCTGGGAATAAAAAACCGTTGGCCAACGAAATACGGCACTCACTGTTAACGACATTAACATATAGAGCCCGCACTCCATTTATTGAAATCTCATTTTGAGACAGTGACTTTTCCCAAGGGTTTCAACATTCCAACTTTTCCCACTTTCGAAGGAAGAGCATGTTGAATCTTCTCAGACATCCATGGATCAATTGCCAGCAGTTTCTCAAGGCTCAATCCCGTCTTCACACCCATACCATGGAACATGTAAACCACGTCTTCCGTCGCCACATTACCGGTAGCGCCCGGAGCATAAGGACAACCGCCCAGGCCGCCAAGGCTGGTATCAAAGACCGTCACACCCATATCAAAAGCCGCAAGAATATTTGCCAAAGCCTGGCCACGAGTATCGTGGAAATGCCCCGCTAGCTTTTTCACTGGAACAACTTTTTTTAGCTTCTTGAAGAGAGAACGAACTTGGCCCACATCTGCCACACCAATAGTGTCACCGATGGAAATTTCATACACGCCAAGCTTATTCATGCGCTGAGCAAGCTTTACCACTTTAGCTTCTGAAACTTTTCCTTCGAAAGGACAACCGAAACATGTGGAAAGATAACCACGCACCTTGATTTTATGCTTCTTTGCCAAAGCCATCACGGGCTCAAAACGTTTGAAGCTTTCATCGATAGAACAATTGATATTTTTTAAAGAGAACGATTCCGAACAAGCGGCGAAGATTGCAATTTCTTTTACACCACTGTTGATAGCGTCTTGCATCCCACGTTCATTTGGAACCAAAACCGAAAACTCAATCTTCTTAGGAATTCGACCTGCATTTTGTTCACCAAAGGCTTTAGCAACAACATCCGCCGTGCCCGCCATTTGCGGAACCCATTGCGGAGAAACGAAGGCCCCGATTTCAACACGCTTAGTTCCAGCTTCAATCAATCGACGTGCAAACTCCACGCGTGTATCAGCATCCAAAACGTGTTTCTCGTTTTGAAGTCCATCACGAAGTCCCATTTCCACGATAACGACTGATTTCTTTTTCATAGCTTTCTACTATTCGGCTTTTGGAGTGATTTTCACCAGCGTTTTTCCAAGAACCACTTGCTCCCCGACCTCGCAGCCAACAGATGCAATAGTTCCGGCGATTTCACTCTTCAAAGTATACTCCATTTTCATGGCTTCCATCACCAAAACGGCTTGGCCTGCAGCCACTTCAGTTCCAACATTCACCAAGATTTTCGTAACTTTACCAGGCATAGGAGAAACCACTGTATCAGATGAGCCCCCAGCCCCTGATTTCTTACGAGACTTCTGTCCAGTACCTGCATCCATCGTCAATGTACGACCATTTACATGAAGCCACAAAGTGCCTTTTAGCATTTGCGCCTGAGCTTTGTGATCAACGCCGTCGATTCTAATTTTGATTTCCATTAGATACCTCTCCAGAAAGAAGCCCACGGGGAGTTCGTCACTGGTGTTACTCCGCCGGTTGCTTTTGCACCACCGCGAAGTTGCACCATCGCCTCGGCCGCGATTTTCTTTTCGACGTCTGTCATTTCAGGTTCTTTAATTGGATCTGCGAAATAGGTTTCGATGAATCTTGTCGTCATAGTACCCATCACAAATTCTTTGTGAGACAAGATCTCGATCAAGTAAGGGATGTTGGTGTGAACACCAAACACCACAGAGTCTTTCAACACGCGGATCATTTTTTGAATTGCGCGCGGACGGTTTTCATCCCACACAATTACTTTTGCGATCATCGGATCATAGAACGGAGTGATCGTGTCACCAGAGTCAAATCCGTACTCATAGCGACGACCTGGCCCCTCGGGCCATTCAACATGACCAAGTAAGCCTGTGGAAGGGACGCCGCCCATAAATGGGTTTTCAGCGTAAATACGGCACTCGATAGAGTGGCCACGAGGAATACGCACGTGAGTTGGATCATGCAAGAACTCACCTTGAGCTGTCAGGATTTGCATTTTTACCAAATCAACGCCCAACACTTCTTCCGTGACAGGATGTTCAACTTGCAAACGCGTGTTCACTTCAAGCAAATAGAATTCGCCATCTTGAAGCAAGAACTCCACAGTGCCCGCGCCTTTGTATTTACCTAAAGTCGCAATCGCACAAGCGGCTTCGCCCATTTTACGACGAAGCTCATCCGTCAATGAAGGAGATGTTGCTTCTTCGATAATTTTTTGGTGGCGTCGTTGTACTGAGCACTCACGATCAAAGAAATGAACGACGTGACCCGTCGAATCGCCGAAGATTTGGAATTCAATGTGCTTTGCACGGTCCAAGTATTTTTCTAGAAAAACTTTCGGAGAACCGAAGGCTGATTGGGCTTCACGTTGTGCAGACTCAATCAACTCTGCCGCTTCCGCAGAAGACTTAATCAACTTCATACCGCGGCCACCACCACCGGCGGCGGCTTTTACAATCACTGGGTAACCGATGCGCTCAGCTTCTTGGATCAAGTTATTCACCGCTTGGTTTTCACCTTGATAACCTGGCACCAACGGAAGACCTGCTTTTTTTGCAAGCTCTTTACAGTGAACTTTATCACCCAAAGAACGAATTGCTTCAGCTGATGGACCGATGAATGTCAGCCCGGCTTTCTCTACAGCTTCTGCAAAGTCTGCGTTTTCTGAAAGGAAACCAAATCCTGGATGGATCGCTTGCGCGCCCGCGCCCAAAGCGCCGTCGATGTTGGCCTGGATATTTAAGTAACTTTCCGCAGTGGGTGCTGGCCCGATGCAAACTGTTTTAGTCGCCATTCTGTAAGCACGAGAATTAATATCAACTTCGGAATGCAAAAGAACAGTTTCAATGCCTAGTTCTTCACAAGCTTTGATGATGCGAACAGCGACTTCGCCACGGTTCGCAATAGCAATTCGAGAAAATTTTTTGATTAATTTCGCCATGGATAAAAAGCTCCAAACTGGCCTGCACTCTGACTTCGTCAGAGTAAGCCGAGCTTTTACCTATAAACTTGAATCAAAAGGAAGGCAACGAAAACGGCGGTTTTAGCAGGCTTCAGACTTTTTGGACGACTTCCGCATAATCTCTCGGGCCAAGTGTTCTGCACGATATGGCTTCTGGATAAACTTAAGCTCCGTTTGTTCGCGCATTGCAGTGATTTCAGGGCTTTCCGCATAGCCACTTGCCAAAATAAACTCCGCCTGAGGCGCGATATTCCGCATCGCCTCATAGGCTTCAAGACCGCCCACTTTCGGCATGATTGCATCCAGAATAATGATCTCATACTCATGAGGCTTCTGCTTCACGGTCTCAATGGCATCAACACCATTATGGCAGACGTCCACGCGGGCGCCATAACGAGTGAGCATCTCGGTTCCGATACGACAGATTCCTTCTTCATCATCCGCCAAAAGAACTTTCTTACCGCGCAAACTGTTTTTCTCAAGCAATGTCATGCGCGCCCCAGCGGGAGCTGCATAAATAGAACTTTCCTGACGAGGGAAATACAAATGAATCACAGTTCCGCGACCTGCTTCGGAGTAAACACTCACGACTCCCTCATGGCTCTTCACAATTCGATAGACCACAGAAAGCCCCAAGCCGTTCCCACCTCCCGAAGGCTTGGTGGTGAAGAAGGGTTCAAAAATTTTGTCCTGAAGTTCCTTAGGAATTCCGGCGCCACTATCCTCGACGGTCAAGCGCACGTACCGTCCTGGGCGAACCGAGGTGTGCATACAGCAATAGTCTTCATCCGCCTCAACATTTGCAGCAGAGATTTTCAACTTCCCGCCCGAGCTCATGGCGTCCCGCGAATTCATCGCCAGGTTCATCAACACTTGAAAGACTTCCGTCGCATCACCTGGAATCGTCCACAGATCCTGGGGACAATCGACACTCAGCTGAATTTTTTCATTAAGCGACGGCTTTAACAAAATGGCTGTTTCGTAAATAATATTGCGCACATTCACTTCGCCGCCTTCGGTTTCCACCGGCCTCATAAAATCGAGAAGTTTTTTAGACAAACCAGCCCCGCGCTCAGCGCTGCTTTCAATAGCGCGAATTCGCTCCACCAATGCGGGTGTTAAAACAAATTCCTCTTTAAGCGAATTTGCGTGTCCCGCAATGACAGCCAATAAGTTATTAAAGTCATGCATAACGCCACTCGCAAGTTGCCCTACAGCTTCTAGTTTTTGCGACTCTAGCAATTCTCTTTGAGTCAGAATCAACTCTGCCGTTCTCTCCTGAAAGCGTTGTTCCGCATCTCTGCACGCGTCCTCCAGCTGAACTCGGCGAGCGCAATACATGTAAAGACGACTATAAACTGAAATACAGACAGGAATTAAGAACGCGTCCGCGAACAGAAGCCATATTGAAAATTCCAGCCAGCGCCATGACGTCACTCTGTTCATAGAGATATAACCAAGCATTGCGACCACAGTGGCTGTCAGTAGGACTTTATAGTCTCGATAAAATGAAAGGAATGCCAAAGAGCCGAAGACATGAAAATACGTCTCTGTTCTGCCCTTCGCTAAATATACTAATAGCATCGACATGGCCATCTGCATGACCGCTACCGCATGACGAGTCAGAATTCGACCCGGAAAAAGAAAAAATAAATTCAAGGAGAGAAAAGTTAAAACACCACCGCCAACAAGAACCACCCAGATGTCGTGATGAAAACTTCGCGTGAAGCCATCCCACGTGTACGGAGTCCAAAAGATCACATACCCCATGGCGAACACCCACTGCACCACCATCAAAATGGCAAAGTATCGATCGGTCGTTGAGTAGAACTCCATCATAGCTCTTGCGAACTCCTGTTCTACGCGACTGTTTGACTGAGTGTCCATATTCATATCGTCCTTCACTTATGAACAAGGGCTGATTCAGGAAGGTACAATATAGATCTTTAAATTAAGACCGCCCTATCGTCTGCATTTCTATTCGGGAACGGCTCAGACGGACTCAATAGATAACAATTTAATTTGATGACTGAAGAAATGAATCTGAAGATGTCCAGACTGTCCATCTATTATAAATCACGGGTAATTTAATATGAATATGAACATTACCGACTGAATCGTGCACTGCCGGCTGACGCCAACATTACACAAGCAATGGCCCCGTATTGAATCAACGTGAGATTTTCATTTAAAAACAAGAGGCCCACTAACGCTGCCACAGCAGGTTCCAAGCTCATCATTACTCCAAACGTCTTTGAAGGAATGTGACGAAGAGCTTTCATTTCCAAAGAAAACGGCAGAGCACTTGAAAGGAGTGCGACGAAGAATCCAAAAACCAAAACTGTCGGAGAAAAATTCGCAACCGTCACCGGCCTCCACACAAAAGGCAAGATCGTGAGTGCTGCTATCGATAATCCGAGAGCAGTAGCCTGTCCCCCAGAAATGTGTCTTCCCACTTTTTGAGCAAAGATAATATAGAAGCCCCAACAGACACCCGCACCTAATGCGAATGCAGCACCGATCAAATCAATGCCATGAGATAAATCCGAGGTTGGAAGAATAAGAAAAATTCCCACCGCCGCAAGAAGAGCCCATACAAAATCCAATCCTCGACGGGAGGAAAGAATCGCAACCCCCAAAGGCCCTGTGAATTCCAGAGCTACGGCAATTCCCAGAGGAATTCTTGCCAAGGATTGATAGAACAAAAGATTCATCAGTCCCAAGCAGATACCATAAACCAACACCACTCCCCAAACTTTGCGAGTGAGTTTTTCTTTCCATGGACGCCATATAACTAATAAAAAAATTGCGGAGATCCAAACACGCAGGAATGTCGTCGCTTCAGCACCTATAAGCGGAAAGAGCTGCTTTGCAAAAGCAGCTCCCCCTTGAACTGACAGAATGGCGCCTAAGACCCAGACAATCGCTATGCTCGCCATGAGGGTTCGCGCTTCTCTAGGAAGGACTTCAAACCTTCTTGCCCCTCGGCGCTGGCGCGACGTTCAGCAATCAGGTCTGTCGTACGATCGCGCTGCTGCTCCCACGTCATCGTGCCGATATCGTTTAGTAGTTTTTTAGTCTCGCGAACGGCTTCCGGTCCACACTGTTTGTAGTTGTGCAAAACTTTTTGAAGAGCGTTGTGGCCTTCACCTACTGGCACCACTTCAGTCACAAGGCCGGCTTGTTGGGCGACGTGAGGATTAAACACAACCCCAGAAAGCATCAACGGACGAACTTTTCCCGCGACAGATTTACGTTGAACGAACGCACTGATCACGGCCGGAGCAATTCCCAATTTCACTTCGCTAAAGCAGAATTGCGTGCCTTCTTCAGCAATGACTTCGTCACAAGCCGCAACCAAACCCAAGGCACCCCCGAAAGCCGCGCCGTGTATCATGCCGATCACTGGCAGTGTGCATTTCGCGATAGCTTCAAACATACCGAAAAGTTTTTTAGAATCTTCACGATTTTGAATGAACGAAAAGTTCACCATTTCACGCATCCAGTTCAAATCCGCACCGGCACAGAAAGATTTCCCCTCCCCTTGCAGAACCACGGCACGCAAGTCTTTGCGCGCTTCAAGGTTTGTAAAGGTGTGAGTGATCTCTGCGATCATCTCGGGGTTAAAGGCATTACGTACATCGGGCCTGTTGAGTTTCACATAGGCCACATGATCTAGTTCTGTGACAGTTACAAAGTTCATATTACCCCTACTCCGGCGAAGCCGGAGTGTATACAGCTACATTCTGAAGACGCCTTGGGATTTTTCTCCCCAAGACTTGTTAAGGCTTGCCGAAATTCCCAACGCCAAGACACGGCGAGTATCTGCTGGATCGATGATACCATCATCCCACAAGCGCGCTGAAGAATAGTACGACGAGCTTTCATGCTCATATTTTTCAAGAGTAGGACGTTTGAATTCTGCTTGCTCTTCAGCACTCATCATCTGTCCTTTCGCTGCCAATTGATCCATCTTTACAGTGAGCAATACGTTGGCAGCTTGTTCGCCACCCATCACGCTGATCTTCGCATTCGGCCACATCCACAATTGACGGGGCTGATACGCACGACCGCACATACCATAGTTACCCGCTCCGTAAGAACCACCGATCACTACCGTGAATTTCGGTACGTGAGCGTTGGATACAGCCATAACCATTTTAGCACCGTGCTTCGCAATACCTTCATTTTCGTACTTCTTACCAACCATGAAGCCTGTGATGTTTTGCAAGAAGATCAAAGGCACTTCACGTTGTTCGCAAAGTTCGATGAAGTGAGCCGCTTTTTGCGCGCTCTCGCTGAACAATACACCATTGTTCGCGATGATTCCCACAGGCATACCCCAGATGTGTGCAAAACCAGTTACCAAAGTTTTTCCGTACAAAGCTTTGAACTCATGGAAGCGAGATCCGTCCACCAAGCGCGCGATAATTTCACGGACGTCGAATGGAACACGGCTGTCTTTTGGAATCACACCGTAAATTTCTTGCGAATCAAAAAGTGGTTCTTCGGTTGGCAAGATATTCATCGTCACAGTTTTTTTACGATTCAAGTGAGCTACAATCGAACGAGTGATCTCTACTGCGTGTTGATCATCTTCTGCGAAGTGATCTGTTACGCCGGAAGTTTCACAGTGAACTTGTGCGCCACCCAACTCTTGGGCATCCACGATTTCACCCGTTGCCGCTCTTACCAAAGGAGGTCCGCCCAAGAAGATCGTGCCGTTTTCTTTGACGATCACGTTTTCATCAGACATCGCAGGAACGTAAGCACCACCTGCTGTGCAAGAACCCATCACCACAGAAATTTGCGGGATGCCGGCCGCTGACATACGAGCCTGGTTATAGAAAATACGACCGAAGTGATCACGATCTGGGAACACATCCGCTTGCATTGGCAAGAACGCGCCACCCGAGTCCACAAGGTAGATACAAGGAAGAGCATTCTCCATCGCAATTTCTTGCGCGCGCAAATGCTTCTTCACTGTCATCGGGAAGTACGTCCCACCTTTTACCGTGGCATCATTGGCTACGATCACGCATTCAGTTCCATGAATCACACCGATACCTGTAACAACACCCGCACCTGGAGCTTGGCCTTCATACATGTCCCATGCAGCCAAAGTCGAAAACTCAAGGAAAGCTGTTCCGCCATCCACCAAAGCTTCGATACGCTCACGCGCTGTCATCTTGCCACGAGCTTTATGTTTTTTCGTCGCGTCTGAGCCGCCACCTTGTTTTACAAGGTCCACTCTTTCGCGCCATTCTTTAACGACGTTAAGCATGGCCTCTTTGTTGGCTTTAAAATCCGCAGAACCTGTATCAATGTGACTATCAAGAATTTCCATAGAACCTTTTTACTCCGCAGACCCAGCAAGTGCCGGAGTATGTTTAAACTTAAGTTGCAATTGCAAGGAGCCCACAGCTTGGTCATGTTCATCGAAAAACTGTAACTCTGCTGCGGCCTCGGCCTCACGATTATCACGGACTTCAGCTAATACCACTTCACGGGTCGTCTCTGGAAGTTCCATGCGCACGCGGCATTCGCCCGATGGCGTTTTAAAAAAATCACTCTCAATACGAGAAACGGTAATATCAAAGTTTCCCAGAGGAGCGTGGCGCATCCACAAAATTTTTGCCGCCTCAATCGCTGCGGTTACCAAAGCTCCTTCATGCATTTGCTTTACATCGTTCAGATTGCGCGTGCGAGCGGGAATCACGATTTCCACCAAAGTGTCCCCCAAGCGAGAGATCCTTAAACCCATACCCGCTGAAAAAGGACGAACAATATCAAGCGCATAACTCAAGGCAGCATGGGAAGCCTTCGGAGAAACCTCTTCCAACAGAGCCGCCAAATCGGCCGCACTCAAACGAATTCCGCGGTCTTCAAGTTGTGCCTTCAAACCGTCTTTCGCCTGCTGAAGTTGCTGACGCAAATTTTGCTCAAGCTCAATCCCTTTTGACATTAAGATTGTCAGCCATTGTTGGTTCATGAGATATCTCCTCTATAGAGTTTTTTGCGAAAACTAGCTTATCACCTGGAAGGATTCGGAATGAAGAAAATTGTAAGCCTCGTTGTTTTCATCGCAGCATTGGTATGGACTTGGAATGTAGTACACACTTCTGAAGCTGTTGGCTTTGAGACGCACTCCGGCATTCAGGTTAAACTCGCAGAATTGATCCAAAACACATTGGCAGCAAAAAAACCTCACGCAAAAGATTTGATGATCCAAAAACTTTGGACAGAGTCTTTGAGCGACAACAAAGTTCGCGCTGTATTTGCTTACAAATTCACTGACATTTCTGAACAAGGCGAAGCTCTTGAACAAGTGATCGAAGGCGAAGCTATCCTTCACCGCGAACCTTCTGAAGGCGGCGTTGACAAATGGACTTTGCAATCAGTTAAAACAACAAATGACGTTGTCGTCTTCACTGAAGGCTCAACTGTTACTCCAGGCGGCGACGAAGGTCAGCCAGCCACTGAAGCGACTCCTGCAGCAACACCTGCAGGTGAGCACCACTAGATTCAATGGCCATCCCGACTCAATTTATTCAAATCGATGAAGAAGGTTTTGGTATCAGTCGCGAAGTGCGCATCCAAGACCTCCAAGCCGGACAAGAAATTCTTGAAAATCTAAAAGTCCATCAAGGCGGCACTCTGCTGAGCACTTACGGCGGAGTTCCGGTGATTGTCGAAGCCTTCGACGAGCCCATCATCGCCCAACAAATCGAACATTATGAAGGAACTTGGACCGTTATCGGTAATTACCGTACGGAGTTCTCATTTTCTCTCGACACACTTTCCGTCGACGAGTGGGATCGTTTCCACGGTTACACCAAAGACAAAGTTCCTTTCGTAATGTCACGCAAAGCTCAAGCAAGTTTCTTCAACATGCTGGAAGAGTTTGATGACGAGTCCATCACTGTCGATGGCAAAACATATGAAGTTCCTCCGTATTGGACACCCAACACGGATGTGGAAGAAGAATCTTTCTGGAGCCAAATCTATAAGCGCGAAGAAAATCCCGGCTGGAACTTAGGTGAACCCGCGGAAGCTTTGAAAGACATGATTCCTCGTCTGAAAATCTCCCGCTCCCGCATCCTGGTTTTGGGTTGCGGCGAAGGTCACGATGCCGCGTTGTTTGCAGCTGCGGGCCACGTGGTTACTGCGGTCGATATATCCCCGGTAGCATTAGAGCGCGCTAAAAAACTTTACGGTCACATGGAAAACCTAACGTTCGTAGAAGCAGATCTTTTCAATCTGCCTCAGAACTGGGACAAATCGTTTGACGTGATTTTTGAACACACCTGCTATTGCGCGATCAACCCTGAGCTACGCCAAGACCTGGTGAAAGTTTGGAATCGTTTGCTTGCTGACGGCGGCCATTTGATGGGTGTCTTCTTTGCTTTCGAAAAACGCCAAGGCCCACCATACGGTGGCAGCGAGTGGGAATTGCGCCAACGCCTGAAAAGCCACTACCTCCCAATCTTCTGGGGTCGCTGGCAAAAATCCGTTCCGAACCGCCAAGGCAAAGAACTCTTCATCTACGCCAAAAAGAAATAAAACAAAAAGGTGCCTGCTTCTTTTTTTGCGACTCATTGTTCCGCAAAAAAAGAAGCAGGCACCTTTCGGAGAAATTATGCACATTGAATTTACTCAAGCTGATGAAAGCCACATCGATGATTTGGTTGCTCTTGTGAACTCTGCTTATCGCGGGGATAGCTCTAAGCAAGGTTGGACAACGGAAGCAAGCTTGCTTGATGGCCAGCGTGTGGATACTGAGGGAATTCAAGCAATTATCGACCGCGACGATTCTGTGATCTTGATCGCTGAAGACGACGACACTGGTAAACTCTTGGGTTGCGTGCATTTAGAAAATCACAACGGAAAATGCTACCTGGGCATGTTGACGGTTGATCCGACGTTGCAGAAAAAAGGCATTGGCAAAATGTTGATGGACGAGAGTGAGGCCTTTGCTCAGTTCTGGGATTGTACTCATATTTACATGACGGTCATTTCTGTTCGCACCGAACTTATTAACTGGTACGTAAAACACGGGTTCCGCAAGACTGGCGAAACTAAACCATTCCCTTATGGTGATGAGCGATTTGGGATCCCAAAGGTTGATAACCTTGAATTTGTTGTGCTGGAGAAGAAGGTATAGTCCGCCTTCGCTGAAGCTTCGGCGTGACGATCCTCGCATCCATGCGAGGATCGCATAATAACTTCTTGTGTATGTATTAAAAGAAATGGTGCTTTGGGACTATGTTGAACTCACTCAAGTGAGGTAACTATGTCTATCAAGTTCTTTGTAGCTGCGATGATCACTGTTTCTGCTTCTTTCGCTTTGGCTGACCATATGGGGCCGCAAGGCGATAAATTCTATGATGAAGCGGCTCACTTCACGAATGCTTGCCAAAAATCTCCCTGCCAAGCTCCCTACTCCATGAAAGTCGTTTACAACCAGAAATCTCGTTTGAACAAAATGGAAATCGAGGAAGTAAATGTTTTAAAGCAAATTGCTTTCGATCAAGCACAGGTTTGGGGCGACACAATTCTTGAAGGTGATTTTTATTCCGCAGGTCGCACTCGTTTGGATGAAGTAAAAGCTTTCTACCGCGACGAACGCATCGTCGGTTTCAAAATCCGTTACTCTGAAAAAGCCTGGGACACTGGCGAATGCGCATTTGATGGCACGAAAGCTTCATTGAAAGGCTGCAAACTGGGTCGCATTATTGAGGAAAGCTACGTTTCAACAGATTTCCGCACGTTCTTCACTGACGAGGACAGACAAGCCGACTTCTCTTTGGACCTACACTAGTTTCTCAACTATACTCGCCTCCATGGCGATAGTAATCGAAACTCAAGATCTCACCCGCGTTTATAAGAGCTACCAAAAGCCCGAAGGATTTACGAATTCCCTTAAGGGCTTTTTTAAGCGACAATATCAACACAAAGTCGCTCTTGATAAAACCACTCTACAAATTGAATCCGGACAAATCGTAGGACTTGTCGGCGCGAACGGTGCCGGCAAAACCACTTTGTTGAAAATGCTTTCGGGCTTGGTCACGCCTTCTGGTGGGGATGCGCGCGTACTCGGTTACAGACCGTGGGAGCGTAAGAACGAATTTCTACGTCAAATCAGCATTCTGTTGGGACAAAAGAACCAACTTTGGTGGGACATCTCCCCGGCAGATTCTTACTCTTTGTTAGCTCGCGTTTATGATCTTGATCCGCAAGCCGCCAGAAAACGTGTTGAGCACTTAGCAGAGATGCTTCAGTGCACGCACGTCTTGCATACTCAATTGCGCCGTCTGAGCTTGGGTGAGCGCATGAAAATGGAAATCATCGGTGCGCTTTTGCACGAACCACAAGTCTTGTTCCTCGATGAACCAACAATTGGTTTGGACATCGTCGCGCAAGAAACAATCCGTGAGTTCCTGGATCAATACGTAAAAGAAAAAGCGCCAACGATCATCCTGACAAGTCACTACATGGATGACATCGCTAAGCTTGCCGACAAATTGCTTTTAATTAGCAAAGGCCACATCGTCTATCAGGGCACGGTTCCTGAGTTTGTCGCGAAATCTAATTCCGAACTTGCTGAAAATGAAGAGGTCGATTTTGAAGAAGTCATTCGCCGTTTTTTGGAAACGGAATCTCGCGTTCGCTAAGCTCGCGATTGTTTCCAATCTCGAGTACAGGCTGAACTACTTTGTCGACGCTGTTCTGCAGCCGACGTTGACTACAGGAATTGAAATCCTGTTGTGGTTCGCCGTGTTCCGAGGTGCTGCTACAACTGAAATCGCTGGCTTCAGCCGCGAATACTATTTGGCGTACGCTTTGTGGGGCGCTTTCTTTGCGCGTATTTGCACAAGCTGGATGTATGAGTTCCGCATGATTCAAGAAATTGATTCGGGCAGTATCAATGCGATCCTCACGCGCCCAATGACGTACTATGAATATTATTTCTCGCAGTTGATGGGCTACAAGTTCATCACAACAATTGTATCCATGGTAATTCCACTCTTGGCGATTGCGATCTTTAACTTGCCAACGAAGTTTGAACGCTTGCCTTTGGCATTCGCCTTGGAGTTCTATTACTTGATCCTGGTGCACTCGATCAGCTTCGTGATTGCAGCCAGCGCTTTCTATTTGAATAAAATCTATTCCTTCACAGGAGCTAAGAACTTAGCGTTGTGGTTGTTAACTGGAGAGCTTTTCCCTCTAGATTTGATGCCTGAACCGATCAGATCCCTCGTGATCGCGCTTCCTTTCAGCTCGGGAGTTTACGTACCAGTGGGTTACCTCACAGGACGCTTGGAAATCGCAACTGTGTGGCAATCTTTCTTATCTGTTACTGCAGGTATCGTCATCGTAAATGCCTTCGGCGCGATTCTTTGGAAAAAGGGCCTTAAAGCCTACACAGGAACAGGTGCTTAAATGAAGACGCTATTGAAATACCTCGGTCTTTACAAAGCCATGTTCCGCGCAAGCTTCATCGCCGATCTAGAATACCGCGTGAACTTCCTCACGCGTATCGTGACGGATATTTTCTGGTACATCGCTCAAATCGTAACGTTTGAAGTTCTTTTCCATCACACGCAATACATCGGGGCCTGGAACCTAGAACAAATGCGCGTCTTCTTGGGAGTCGTCTTCGTCGTGGATGCATTGTACATGATCATCCTCTCTGAAAACTTAGATCAATTCTCTGAAAAAGTCAGAAAGGGCGACCTGGATTTGCTTCTAGCAAAACCCGCCAACTCCCAATTCATGATCAGCTTCCAAAAAGCCTGCACACCCGCAATCGGCAACTTGGTCATCGCCACGGCATGGTTCGTCTACAGCCTCATGCAAATGCCAAACTTCGAATGGCTAAGACTGTTATGGCTCATCATTCTAATCCCCTGCGGATTAGTAGCCCTGTACGCAATGAGATTCACAATGGCCTCAACAGCAGTGATCTTCGCAAGATCAGAAAATTTGCAGTTTATCTGGTACCAAATCTACAGACTAGGAATGCGCCCCGATTCCATCTACGTCCCATGGCTAAAATGGTTCTTGCTAACCGCTTTACCAGTAGGCGTAATCGCCAGCGTCCCAGCAAAAGCCTTGCTGGAGCCGCCAGCGTTTGAGTTGTTCGCGTGGGTTGTTATCCTCGCAGGCATTCTGATCTATTTGACCAACAAGTTCTGGAAATTCGCTCTGAAGTCATACTCCAGCGCGAGTTCCTAAAAACATTCTCAAAATGAGACGGCTTAACAGGTGTCACACTTTTCACTGTCGTCTCTTAAAATTGGCACCTCTTTGCTAAGCGCCGTTTAGGATCCCCCAAAATAGATCTGAAAACTCATTCCTTGGCCGTTCATTTGCATCTGAACCATTGCATGAAAAAGGCCCTTATTGTCTCAATATTTCTTCTTTCACTCAGTGCGCACTCATTTCCATTGAAATGCGAAGATGTCTTTCTGCCCGACGACGCTTTGACGTCGGATAGTTTGTCAAAAGAGGCTTTAGAACTCGTTTCGATCGTCGATTTACCTCCTAAGGAAGCGCTTACCGATCGCGATCAAAACGTCACATGGTTTACCTTCGAATATGTGAGCAGTGTAACTTCTGCTGTTGAAAAGTATGCAGTTTCATTAAATAAAATGGTCGACAAAGACCGCCAGACAGAACTGAAACAGTTGCTGCGCTATATTGACCAACAAGAAAGAAACGGTAATTCATCTCTCTCCAAGATATTGAGTGGCGACTTCACAAAGATTCCTCAAGGCACCTACAAGCCCACGGAATATCCCTTACGTCGCGAACTTCAATCGCAACTCTCAAAAGCCTTACAAGAATTGCCAAAGGAGTTCCGCCCACGTCTTCACAAATTGCCTTATGACAATAACACGATTCGAGTGAATGCTTCCGCAGTAAAGATTATGCAGCAACAATTGAGATCTTTTGATCTCCTGTTTAAAAAGTACAGCGATTTGAACTATTCCACGTTCGTAAAAACCCTTCGCAGCTCAGAGGATCCCGCCGTTCAACTAGCGCTATCCATTGTCAATGCTGACCAAATCGACGTTAGCATGCGCCGCCCTGAAAGCGGACGCTTTTGGATTCCCCGCACAGGATTTCAAAACCAATATGTCACGGGAAGCTCCAAGGGCTTTAACGGCGAAGTTCGCAAAAATGCAGAAAGTATTTTTACAAACAAATCAGTCGAAGACTATTGGGCTCTAGATAACGAGGTCCTGCCCAAATACGGAACCCTGCGCGCAGCAAACGAAACCGGTCTTAACAATGACCTGCAAGCCTCCAAACAATACGGCTCAGACATTTATGTTTTCAAAAAAACAGAGATTGAAGACCGTCTGTCTTTTTTTCCCGGAGATTCTTTAAACCATCTCCGATCAAATACGTGGTTTACCGGCGGCAAGTCGCAAGAAAAGAAGTTAACTTCCGATTCGTGGGATCAACTTTTCATTCCATGGAAACGACGCCTATTAATGGTACCATTCATGGTCAAAGACATAAGGACTAGCAATTCCTTTAGAGCACCTTTACCGAGCGAACTCACCCCAGAGGGATTTAAAGAGAGCCAACACTATTACTGGGAGTCACAGATTTTCGGCAAATTAACTCTTGATATGGTGGAGACCTTTGAGTTCCAAGGAACACCTCCAACAGGTGAATTCTTGGCCCAACTCAAAAAGCATAAAATCAAAATCATAGATGGCCGCCAACAACCCGCTGTCGAATGGACCGAACCAAAAAAATAACGAAGCGAGTGTCGGAAGGGAGGAAGGTGGGATTTCGGTTTTGCTTTAAGCCGGATTCTGTCCATCTCACCTGGTCCCATAATTGTCCCGATGAAATTAGATGATCATTCCTCTAGGAGTGCCATTACTGACACCCTCAAGCGATCTTACCCGGTGACTACGGGCTGGCCGCCCTACTAATGTCACCCTATTTGATCTTGCTCCGCGCAGAGTTTGGCTGTTTTCACTCCAGCGGCTCCCCTGACCCTCCCGTTCCCGGTGTCAGGCTCAATGCCCCGGACATTCTCTCTGTTCCACTGTTCCTTAGGTTACCCTAGAGGGGCGTTACCCCTTGCGCTGCCATTTGGAGTCCGGACTTTCCTCCCTGATATCAATATGTTAGCATTATCAGAGCGATCATCCGCAAAACCGAAGGGTTTTTTAACACCCTCCAGCAAATTTCGCAAGAGGGTTTTCTTCGACCCATATTTATTTTACTTTGAAGGCACTGATTTAAAAAGGACTTATTTATGAAGATCTTCGCATCTCTAGTTGCGTTCGCTATGACCCTTGCTTTGACTTGCCCTTCACTTGCTGAAGAATCCCACGGTGGTGGCGGCCACAGCAAAGAAGCTCTTGGTGAAAAAATGAACGAATTGTTCCCACCAAAACAAGCAGACATGGAAGCTCAAGCTGTTCCAGCAAAACCTGAATTGACGAGCCCAGAGTACTTTGCGGCGATCAAAACTGATTCTGTGACTTTGAAATGGAAAGACGCTGAAGGCGCTCAAGTTTATCACGTACAAGTTGCAACTGATCCTAACTTCAAATGGTTGGTAGCAAACGAACAAGAAGTAAAAGGCACTTCTTTCGACGTTACTAAGCTTGAAGCTGGTAAACACTACTTCTGGCGTGTGGCTTCTGTCAGACCAGACAACTGGAAAACTTTCCGTAAGTCTTACTTCGCAATGTCGATGTTCGAAACTCCAGCTGCAAAATAGCACTCTCTGACGAATCAAGTTCGTCGTCTTATAAGGCCCTCATATACTTCTGATTATGAGGGCTCTTTACTGGTTCCGTAACGATCTCCGTCTCCATGATAACGAAGCTCTGACTTGGCTCTGCCAAAATGCTCAAGAGGCTTTGTTCGTCTACTCATATCCATTGAATTTCAGTCGTGCCGGCAAGTTCCGCAGAAAATTTCTGCTGGAGACTCTCATCAGTTTGCAACGGCAATTGGAAGAGCGTGGGCACAGTCTTTTCATCACTTACTCTCATCCTGAAGAAGTGCTGCCTAACTTAATTCATAAATATAAAATCGACACCCTGGTCTTTACCGAAGAGTACAGTCCGGAAGAGCTCAAAGAAGAAAAGCAAGTTCTCTCCCACCTCGTGATCGACAACATTGTCGCCTTTGATCAGCGCACGCTCACCAAGAAAGCCCGCTTGCCGTTTGAGCTTCTGGCAATGCCTGAATCCTTCACAGAGTTTCGTACGGCGGTCGAGCAATCTCTGCATCCTAAAGAGGCTCTTTCCGTTCCGGTGCTTTGGCCTAAAGCCATTTCCATCGACGAGTTTGAAATGGATCTGGGCCGAGAGCTGCGTATGTTCACCACACCTTCACGCTTTACTGGCGGGGAAACTCAAGCCTTGATGCGTTTACGAGACTTCATCTGGGACAAAGATCTTTTAAAAAACTACAAAGACACCCGTCACGGGCTTTTAAAC
>JAGIAF010000320.1 GCA_017745015.1 Bdellovibrio sp.
ACCGTCCTCCGTTTGACTTTGCGGGACTGATGAAAATTTACGAAAGTCATCGTGTCGGAAATCTTGAGTGGTTTCATAATGAGAAGATGCACCGGCTGGTTTTTTTGAATGGCAAAACGGGAGTCGTTGCGATCTCAAACAATATCGAGAACTCATGTCTTGATGTGGAAATCGATTTTCCTGATACTTCTGGCGTTCATCACATCATTTCTAAAGTGCGAAATCTTTTCGATTTAGACTCTGATCCTTTGGTGATCGCCAATGCACTGGAATCAAATAAAGAAGTGAAAAAGCTCTTGGCAAACTACCCAGGCATTCGCCTGCCTTCAGGCTGGGATCCGTTCGAGATTGCTGTCTCAGCAATTCTTGGACAACTTGTCAGTGTGGAGTTCGGTCGCAGTCTAGTGCACGACCTCATTGAAATTGCTGGTGAGAAATCTGGATTTAAGCGCGACGGAAAAGATATCAAGCTCTTCCCCACGCCAGACCGGATTATTAAAGCAGATCTGAGCAAACTTAAAACCACGAATATTCGCAAACAAACGCTGAAAGAATTCTCGAAAGCGCTGATAGAAAATCGAATCTCGCTAGAGCCAACTCAGGATGTTTCGGAGTTCATAAAAAGTGCTCTTGAGATTCGCGGCATTGGCCCTTGGACGGCAAATTACATCGCCCTCCGCGCCTTACGCAGTACGGATACCTTTCCTGGATCAGACCTCATCTTAGCTCGCGCCCTTGAGCGACACAGCAAAGAAGTTGTCGACAGCTTTAGCCCTTGGCGCGGTTATGCGGCTGCACTTTTTTGGCGAAGCTATGCCCAGACGTTAAAGAAAACCCGAAAGAAGAAGGCCTAGTATGGAATTGAAACAATACAAACACAGCTCTGCCGTCGGCGCGATGTATCTGGTTGCCTCCGAAGAAAATTTGTTTGGAGTCTTTTGGAACAAGCAGGATAAAATTTCAATGGTCGCAAATCCCCAAAACAAAATCCTACAAATGACTCTCGCTCAATTGGAGGAATACTTTGAGGGCACCAGAACTGAATTCTCTATTCCGCTATCGCCTCAAGGAACGGAGTTTCAACTCAAAGTGTGGAAACAGCTTCAGAAGATTCCTTATGGAAAAACCATTTCCTATAAAGAACTTGCAACAGCCGTCAGCGATCCCAATGCCAGTCGCGCCGTAGGCTCTGCCAATGGGAAAAATCCAATTAGTATTATTATCCCCTGCCATCGTGTAATTGCTTCGAATGGCAGGCTCGCAGGATACGCAGGGGGAGTTTCAGCCAAGGACTTCTTGCTGAAACTTGAAAGTCAGAATTCTTAGTTGCGAATCATTTCTTTGGCAGCCTTGGAGATGGAATCCATTTTTGCCAACATCTCTTTGCGCATTTTGGCAACCAAGCGATCTTCAAGAACAGTGGCTGGAGCATCATGGCCCACCATAGTGCGAAGAGCCGTTCTCATTGTCGTATCGCGATCAAAAGCAAACTGCTGATCAAGTACTGAAGTGGTTTCGCCAGACGCCAACAAAATCGTCATCGCTGGGTGCTTAACTGCATCCAAAGTCGCTTCAGCTTTCGAATAGCCAGCGTCTCTCAAAGATTTCTTCGCTTCCGTTGTCCATTGAACAAGTTCATCGGCATTTTTATCATTTACCTCAAAGAACACGGCATTGCCGATCACTGATATTTTCTCGTTATCTTTTACAAATTTAAATGAAGCTTTGCGCGCCTCTGCGCAGTCATTAGAAGACTCAAGTAACGTCTTCATTTGCGTGAACTCGTGATTCAAAACAGCTGCGCGCGATTTCTCGCTTACAGTCAGTGTTTTCGCAACTTCACGATTTTCTTTCATCATCATCACGAGGTCAGCAACTGAACCTTCACGCTCTTCCATGATAAAGCGGGCTTTCATAGGATGGACCTTGACGACCATTTCCTGTTCTTGCTGAATGCAAGATTGAACCGCTTGGAGGTTAAGGCCAGACGCAAAACTTGCGGAAGAGGCCATAATCAATGAAAGGGCTACGAATGTATTTTTATAAGTTGTTTTCATACTCCAATAGAGTGCAGGAAGCGGACCCTCGCAGGACACTCTAGGTTCATTCCTAGCAATAGGCCGCTGTCTAACCTTTTGACAGCGGCCTATCCTGGGCAAATTACCCTGTGGTCAGCATCCCACTCGCGACGCCCGTGACAGTCTCTCGCAAAAGCAAAAGATCCTTCTCTTTTAAGGCGATCAATTGGAGTACATTCAGAGGATGAATAAGTGGCGAGCGCAGAGAAATACTTGTTCTTAACCATGGGCGATACCACAAAAGATTCCTCTCGCCAGTGACCTCATGCACACACTTCTTAGCAGCCGCAAACTCCGCTTTAAATTCTTTCAGGTAGTGATCTTGAATCTCCTGAGGAAGTTTTGAGTTGTGTAAATAAAGTGCAAATATATCTAGCTCAATTTTTTCTAGAGTGAATCCCACAGCCTTTATGTATGTTCTAAAAAGAGCCGATTGTTTAAAGGCCTTGCGATAGACAGCTTTGTCTTTTGCTGACAGCTCCTTCCAGAAACGACCCACTCCCCACCAACTCGGAAATAGGGCGCGCGTTTGGGTCCAACACAGTACCCACGGAATCGCACGCAGGCCTTTCAGATTGACAGGCCCCTGACGTTTTGAGGGACGCGATCCCATTTTTAAATTATTTAGATATGAATATGGCGTCGCCTCTTCGATCAACTGCAAGAAGTGCGGATCTTTCATGGTGTCTTGATACGCAGCTTGAGTTGCCATTGCCATTTTACTCAAAGCCTGTTCCAGTGCCTTCGGGAGTTTCGTCACATGTGTTTGAGATTTTAAATCACGTGCTGTAAGAAAGCGTTCGAGCTGTCGATCCAATATCTCAGGAGCTGTATAATTACGGTAAATCATTTCCCCTTGAACCGTCACCTTCACACAAAGAAGGGCTGATAGCGGCCACCAGTCTGTTTGCTCTTGCACACCACCTCCACCACGCTCAATACTGCCGCCAGAGCCATGGAAAAAAATAGGCTCAATGTCATGCTTCTTAATAACGCGTTCAAGTTTGGCGATAGCTGTTTGAATCAGATGTCTTGAAGCGAAAGAACCATTTTCTTTTGCCGAATCCGAATAACCCAGCATCACTTCCAATTGACCATTCCAATACTTCTTAGAAGTTGCACGAATTCTTGGCTTCTCTAAAAGCTCCTCGATAATTTCTGCCCCATGAGACAACGAGTGTGCGCTCTCAAAAAGAGGAACCACCGGAAGACGCTCTTGTTTAAGATGCCTTTTAGCTAAAGTAAGCCCGGCTTCGATGTCCTTCGCAGACTCAGTATTGCTCAATACAAATCCCCGTACGTAAAAACGTGGGTCATGAGCATCTCCGGCAATTTTCGCCAGAGCCTTTAACATTCTAGAGATATTTAGATTTTTTTTTGGATTATTCACGGCCTCATGAACCAAAGAGCTGTCTTCACGAAGTTCCAATGGCACCACTAAACCAGGAAAAACTTTAAGAAATCTCTGAATACGCAATAACTTCGGCGAAGCCACACCAAAGATGTTTCGATGAGACGCTATCAAC
>JAGIAF010000321.1:0-216 GCA_017745015.1 Bdellovibrio sp.
GATATATATTTTGAATCGCGAGGTTTTCCGATTTCGTCTTGAGCGCTTTCGTCCGTCGAAGAGAGCAGAAGCATTGTGCTTTTCACACGGAAGACTTCAAGAGTGATGTTGGCGGCTACTTGTGTAACTTTCCCCGTCGAAACAACTTCCGCCTGATATTTTTCGCTGCTCCATTGGTCGCATTTGTCATCCCAAGAAAGGCAGAAATTCGTTGTT
>JAGIAF010000321.1:226-3604 GCA_017745015.1 Bdellovibrio sp.
CAGCGTGAACATAGATAATTTTGCTGATTTCCATATTGTCAGTTGTAAAGTAATAGTAAGGGCGACCGTCGTCCTTAGACTTGAGAATGCTTTTCGATGTGTCTGTGCAGACCCATTTCTCGTTACGGATACTTTCAATAGGTGTGGCTACGCCCGGGAAATCTGTATCGGAGCTTCCATTTTCTGGATATTGATTCAGAACCATTCCGATTTTGGCTTTTAGATCGTTAGGTTCATTCGTTGAGAATATCAAGCCGACGATCTGGCGTGCGCGCACAGAGTTTTTATCAGCATAATTATCACGTGCCACTTATAGATCGTTTCATGCCATAGCAACGCGGCTTTATCCAAGGGTTGAATTGCAGATGAAGTCCAAAAATCTTGACGGATTAAAACTTGAGATTGATTAGTGAAGTTAGCGAATTGCTCGTACTTCCATTTTCCGGCGCAATCCTTGGGTAATGGCTTTATACGATAAAGTGCATCGTTGATGGTCTCTAGCAAAGAATCGACATAACGAATTTTTGCCAAGGTGGCATCCATGATTGGACTCCATGCCGTACCATATTCAGGAAGATTTTTAATCAAGAAGGCGCGACGTTCTTCCGCGATTTTTCGGGGATCTGTCTCACTTGGTTTGATCAAAGTCAGACCAAACTCATGGCGTGCTTCATAGAGATCTACCAGAGAGGCTTTTAAGACTTTCTGATTTTTGTCTTGGCAAACCCACAAGCCGCCGCCGTTTCCGACTTTATCGCCATCGATAAGGGCGTGGGAAGTAGACGATATTAACATGATCAAAATAAGTAATTTCACTGTTCCTCCGAAACGGACGTAAGCGGAAATAATGAGATAGAAAGTCGATAAACTTCTTCAGCAGGATTGCACTCGATTTCCTCTGAGAATTTATCTTGAAAGAGGCGAATGAGTTCTTTGGCCTTTTTGAGGTCTTTTTTGTTCATCACCAAAGTCATTGAAGTGTGATCGCGAAGTTCGACGGGAGTATTCAAAAGCGAATTCTCCATCAGCTTAAGATCTTCTAGATGTGCCTTGCGAACCGAAAGGTTAATGACATTGTCAGAGGTATCGAGGCGAGGATACTCACGCTGAACCTTCTGTCCTTGTTGCTTGAGATGATTCAATCTAAAAAGTCGCTCCCACGTTTCTTGGGCGACACGCGCACTTAAATTCAAGCGACGGGCGATCCAACTCACTGACGGTTTGAAGCCTTTGGTTTTAATTAAGTTTAAAATGGCATAGTGAGGCCACTCGGCGATCATTTGGAACTGATCATTTGTAAGGCGGTGGTAATCCAGTTTTGCTGGCGCTAAAAGTTGGGGCGTTTCCTTTTCGAAAAAGTCCAACTGTTCCAGCGGGGAAAGATGCAGTTTGTTGGCAAGTTTCTTTTTCACTTGAGAAGTAAGGAGGCGCTTGCCTTTAAGGATTTCAGAAAGCGCACCCGAGCTCAGCCCTAAGCGCTGTGCAAAGGCCCGCTGTGAAAAATTAGAATTTCTTTCTTTGGCTTCTTCGAACTTTTTTATAAGAAGCAAAAGGGCTTTATCTGTAGATCCGTTTTCCATGGACGGAGATATACAGTGGTCCATAGCTCAGAGTAAAGATAGTTTGGAGCAAAGTGCTCCAAACTTGGAGCGATGGCCGGTAACTGGATAAAAAATAAAAAACCCAGCCTTATAAGCTGGGTTTTTTGAATTTAATGCGCTGTAGACACAAAAAATAGCCAGGCACACTTTAGATTTCTAGAAGGAGTCTTTCTGGGGCTTGGACCAATTCTTTTACTTTTACTAGGAAGCTGACGGCTTCTTTGCCGTCTACGATTCTGTGGTCGTAAGTCAATGCTACGTACATCATGGGGCGGATTTCAACTTTACCGTTGATTGCCATTGGGCGGTCTTGGATTTTGTGGAGGCCCAAGATCGCTGATTGTGGAGCGTTTACGATTGGAGTTGAAAGAAGAGAGCCGAATACGCCACCGTTTGTGATAGAGAAAGTACCGCCACCCAAATCGTTTGGAGAGATTTTTCCATCACGGCCTTTAGTTGCCAAATCACGAACGCCCATTTCGATGCCCGCGATACCGATGTTGTAGTAGTTGTGGTATTCGATGTCCGTACCAACGATCCATGCGTTTACTGAAGGGAAGGCTTTCAAAGCTTCAACAGAGGCTTTAAAACCAAAAGGTGCCTGGTTGTTTCTGGGCCCCTACGCTCATAAATCGAATCGTTTTATATGTCTGCGAGTTTCATTTAAGAAATTGTTACTTCCGACGTCGGAAGTAACATTACAGATATGGAGACTAAATCGTGCCTGCTGGAGCGCAAAGGATCACGATAAATTTGTTACCGCCTTGAGTGCCGGGAACGCCTGATGGGTAAAGTTGCAACGCTGAAGTTGAGTAGACTTTTAGCCCGAGGTCTTGAGATGAAAGTGGAACCACTTGGCCCGTTTTCGTGATGATCAATGTCGGTTCGCCATCTTTTACCGTGACTGTATATAGATCATCACCAGAAGATTGACCTTCCGCGACTTTTTCGATGTCACCGAGTTGACTCATTTCGCCCTTAAATACGTGTCCCATGCCCGCAGCGTAGTAGGCGCCACAGACTTTACCAGCTGTCACCGAACCTACATCGGTAGTTCCTGCGAAGCTCATAGATGTTGAAATCAAACAAAGACCTGCGAATAACATTTTCATTAGTTCTCCTTTGAAAGTTTCCTAACCTATGAGCAAAGCTCGTGCGCATGCGTCCGTGGCGCATATTTGAATTGGATCGATCAGTAAGTCAACAAAGCAGCAATGTGTTGTTAATGATTTCAATTTTGTAGCGGCTACAGAAATGTAGCTGTCGCCGCCTTGGTTCTTCCTATTGGGGGCCCTGTCTAAAATGTAGTGCCTAGGACCGAATACAGTGCCTTTGAGGGTGGTCTCGTCATTGCTTAATGAGTTTGCGACTAAACAACCGTAAAAGGAGATCAGATATGAAAAAGCCAGTTAACTATATGTTTGTAGCTCTTGTGGGCATTACCTTCGCAGCCCCTTTGTGTTATGCAGACGACTGTTCTGATTTGGATGGCACTTACTATTGCTATGCAAATGAAGGAGCCGCTATTGAGGGGGATAAATGTAATATTAAAGACGTTCTAGAGCTGAGGGTGAATTCTGAAGCTGCATCTTTAAAGAACGTTCTATCCAAAACAGAAGTGTTCAACCTATCACTCAACGGTGATGTATCGGAAAGAAGAGTTGATGAAACCATTGTTCAAGAAGCAGCGGTCTGCAAAAACGGAACACTTGCTCATGGCTCCAAGAGTTCTCTTTATGAGGCAGTTACAAAGCAACATACGTACTACGCTCTAAAT
>JAGIAF010000322.1 GCA_017745015.1 Bdellovibrio sp.
GCCGAGGACCGCACCAAAAACGGCCAGCCACTGCTTCGCCGTCAATGTATCCGAAGGCACCTGAGAGTTAGCGGTGGCTGCTGCGGTAGACATTAGTGAACTTTCACTGATACTTCAGTCGACATCCCAGAAATAAGTTTATTTTCAAAGCCTTTGATGTCTTCTTTATCAAAAACAATCTTCACTGGAATACGTTGAACAATCTTCGTGAAGTTTCCCGTGGCATTGTCCGGAGGAAGAAGCGCAAACGTAGAACCCGAGCCTGGAGCGATACTATCTAAGCGCGCTTCAAACTCTTTACCAGGGATACCATCGACTTTAACGTACACTCTTTGGCCTGGTTCGAAATGACGGATTTGGCTTTCTTTAAAGTTCGCCTCAACCCAAGGCTCATCTTCCACCAAAGCCATCAAAGGTTGACCCGGTTGAATAAGATCGCCAGTCTCAACATTCCTTTTACCAACGATGCCATCTTCTGGAGCGATGATCGTCGTATATTCCAATTGCAACTGAGCTTTTTGAAGTTCAGCGTCTGTCACCAAAGCTTCGGATTGGTATTGGTCAAAGACAGGACGTTCATTGGCGTTTAAGCTCGCAAAACCTTCGAAACGCCCCAAGTCGCGGTGAGCTTTACCATAGCGAGCTTGTGCTGCTCGCACTTGCACTTCATAGTCACGTTTATCCAAGCGAACCAAAACGTCGCCCTTCTTTACGTGCTGATGATCCTTAACCGCCACTTCCGCAACCGTACCCACAATGCGTGGACTGATTTGATGGATGTGTGCCTTGATAAATGCATCGTCTGTGCTTTCAAAGAAAATCATTCCATAGAGCATCTTCAAAACTAACAATCCAAGAACGACACTCGCAATGGCAGCCATTTTCTTTTGCTTGGGAGTGAGTTTGATTTTTCCCAACGGGCCATTTTTGAGTTTTTCAAAAAGACTGTTTGAAGTGATTTTATTTACCAACAAAGAACGAAAGACGTTGATATTACCTGAGAGAGATTGAACTGCCTGTGACATAAAGCAACCTTTAATAAGATGCGCACGGTGTACCGCACGCAGGTTACTTAGGCAACTAATCAAAATTTAGGGAACCGTAGCATTCAATTTTTTATCTTTTAAAGAGCAAGTACTAAGGAGCCCGCGATCACCAACGCTCCCCCAAGGAAGGTCTTTATCGTGAGCTTTTCTCCAAGGAAAATAATAGCCAATAGTATTGCAAAAGCGACACTCAACTTGTCTACTGGTGCTACCTGCGATGCGGGTCCCATTTGCAAAGCGCGATAATAGCACAACCATGACAACCCTGTTGCGACTCCCGACAAGGCCAAAAAGATCAGCGCATGCTTTGAAATACCTTCAGTACGCTGCCACTCACCGCGGAAAGAAATAATCGCCGCAATCACAATAAGGATCACGATCGTGCGAATGAAGGTCGCAAGGTTGGAGTTGATTCCCTGCACACCAATTTTTCCCAGAATCGCAGTCAATCCCGCAAAGAACGCCGAACCCAGTGCAAAAACCTGCCAACTATTCATATGAACTCCCTATCGATATTTCGATTCTATTCGTCCTTTTTGATGCAGTCAAAATGTGAGCGGCCAAAATTTGGGGCCTAGAGCGTTTCACCCTGAGAATTCGAAAACAAACAAAATACGATATAAAACGCGCGAATGTTTTAGAAAACTGATCAAAGCAAGTTCAGTTTTTTTCGACATTTCAAGGTTCTCTAAAAATTGGCGAACTGCTTTTAAAGATTTTTGTCAGCTTGGTTAACAGTGCACGAATAGAAGGTTCGAGTGCATTTAATTTTTCAGCGTTTGCTTTTATCCTGTTGTGGTACCAACGAATTATTTTTTGGAGGAACCATGAAACTATATAATTCCCTCATCGCCATTGTGGCAGCAGCATCGCTCTCCGCTTGTGGCAGCCAAATGGAAACCTTGTCTACGGGAAGTCCTGAAAGTTCCAACAACTCCCAATCTACTGATACAACACCCGCTCCTTCAGTCCAAACTTCTGCCTCTAAAGTGATGGTGAACGACTTGGAAACTCAATTAAAGACTCAAGCTTCCAATAAGCTGACCTCGGAGCAGATTCAAACCATTATCAATACAGTGCAAACGACTTTGTCTTCGGCAAATCTAAGCAATAGTGATGATCTAAAATCTTTGATCCCCGCTTTGATCCAAGGGGCGAGCGTGGGTGTTGGCACATTGAATCTCTCTGATATCGCAAGTAAATCAGGTATCTTAGCCCTCATCGGCGACAGCGCTTTGAACTCGCTGGTGAATCTCTCTTCTGATTCCGTCTCTGCAAGCCTCATTCAAAGTGTTACTAAATCCCTCTTTTCCAATTTGACTCTTGCAGGGGTCACTTCCGGCAGCCAAGCATCCGCGGCAAGCTCCATCATTAAAACGATTTTGGGCCAATTAAACGGCAAAGACTTAGATGTTTCAAGCCTGCAAACAGTTATCGAAAGCCTTGCTTCAGGCTCAGTTCTTGGATTGGGTAACTTGGGCAACTCTCAAACTGTTCTTAATACTATCGTGAGCAGCTTGGGTTCAGGATCACTCACCGGTTTGACGTCTTTGATTAAAAATCTAGGTTCAAGTAATAACGCCACGACAACTCTTGCAAACTTAATTGGTGCATTCACTTCGGGCTCAAACTCCGGCCTGAGTTCCGTTGTTGCAAAATTGGGTGGCTCAAATTCTACCTTCCAAACTTTGCTAACGAGTTTGATGAACGGTATCAAAAATAACGCGAGTTCCACAGGCTCATCGTCAACAGCGAGCACAGTGGTTTCAATCGTTGGTTCTCTTTTAAACGGTTTTCTAAACAGATAGTCCCTCCCGACTACGGACTTCGCGGAGCCTCTTCCAAAGGATGGCTCCTGCGAAGTCTGACATAGATTCTTCTCTCTAGACTGGGCCAAGTGTCGGTCTAATTCATGAACCCTAACAACATCCGCAAGCTTCTCTAGCAAGCACTCATTTTGTTGCGCACACTTGGGGCTAAGCCTACACGCCAACAAGGAGGATCCAATGGCTGAATCTTCAAGAGAGTTGATGAACGATATAAAAACCACTGGCAAACAAGCAGCTGATACAGCGAAACACATGTATTCAGATGCGAAGTCAGAGGCAAAATCCCAGCTATCAAATGTAAGATCAGAAATGAAAGAACGCTGGGGCGACCGCTACGAAACAATCAAACACAAAGCGGAAGATGCTTATCACGATACTGAAGAGTTCGTGAAAGAACATCCTATTGCCACAGTTCTTGGAGCCTGCGCTGTAGGCTTTGTCGCGGGTATGATTGCTCGTCGCTCTCGCCACTAATCAAAAATAAATGGAGACTTAGAATGCTAAGTCTCCATTTCTATTTTTAAGGAGGTCTGGATGTCCTTAAAGACTTACGCACGTAAACGAAACTTTAGGAAGACATCTGAGCCGCCAGCAAAAAAAAACCGAACCTCTCAACGCAAGCTCTCCTTCGTAGTTCAGGAACATCATGCCCGCCGTCTTCACTATGACTTCCGTTTGGAATGGGAGGGTGTCTTAAAAAGTTGGGCCGTCCCCAAGGGTCCC
>JAGIAF010000323.1 GCA_017745015.1 Bdellovibrio sp.
ACTTTATGGTTTTTGGCGCTTGGTTGGGTGTGGCGTTGGCGACTTTGAGTAGCGGCAATCAAAAAGCCAAAGAGATAAATAAGCCCTAGAAGTTTTTGAAAGAACCAACGGGTGAAAACATAATCTTGCGAGAATAATGTTTCCAAACCCATCTCAGCTTCCTATCCTTCGAGCAGCTTAGTAAACTCCTCGGGAAGTGGTGCTTCAAACACCTTGTTTTGGTTGTCGATGTGAATTTTCAAGCGGCCCGCATGTAAGAACATGCGATCTGTTTTATATATGTCCGCCATACGCGCATTGTACTTAGGATCATTATAGCGAGCATCACCGACGATGCTGTGTTTTGCCAGAGCCGAGTGTTTGCGAATTTGATGCTGTCTTCCTGTCATCAATCTGACTTCGATCAACGAAAAATACTTGGAAGCTTTTAAAACTTTATAGTCAGTGCGTGCTTCCACGCGATCTTTGGAAAGGCCTTGCGGGTTCTTGCGGCCTTCCGCTTTGTCAGAGATCGGTTGATTCCATTGCTGCCATTCTTCTGACACAGGCATCTCGCCACGCAAGACCGCGAAGTAATACTTCTCGCAAGTGCGCGCTTGAAATTGCTCTGCCAAATCCTTGGCGATGTGAGCGTTCAGTGCCACGAGCAATAAACCACTGGTTTCTTTGTCTAAGCGATGAACCGGATGGATATCAGCGAAACTGCCCGGTGCTAATTGCTTCTTCAGAATTTGGCAGACATCTTGAGGATCGTTGTGAACTGAAATTCCTGCTGGTTTGTTAATCAATACCCAGGATTTCCCCTCGGCGACGATGGGGAGCTTTGTCATGCCTCAATCTCCGCAACTAATGCTTGCACCTCGGAGGCTGACAAAGTTCTTTTGCAAAGATCTGAAGCAAAGACTTTTTGTTCCAGACGGGTGACAGCCAAAGAGTGCACTGACCACAAGACGATGATGTTAAAGATGAAGCCCATCCAGCTCAAGAAAGCGAAAAGGGTTCCCATGATTGCCAAACTTTTTTTGAAGGCCTCTTGATCTTGTTCAGAAGAGCCGTCCTCTAAGGCGAGGATACGGCTTTGAGATTCGCTCCAGAATTTATGAATGGAAGCTAGATTGGTCTGGAGTTGTTGGAAGGCAGAGCTTTTCAATTTCTTTTTGTGAAACCAAAAATGAACGGCGGTTGCCGCCAATGAGGGAATAACACCGATTACATAACCGACAGCCATTTCTGGAGCCATAAACTTCCTTCCATGAAGTGATTCTATCTTAAAGCTCTTCATGATCTTTAGCAAGAAGGGCTCTTCCTCCTCGTGGAGTCCAGGAGTTGTTTTTAGAATACAGACTGGCCCGCAGGGAGGATGAGATGAATTCTTACGTTCAAGAATTTTTGGATTTTCTAGATAAAGAAGACGATAGAGATTATGGCGATTTCAAGCGCGAGGTGGATTTGCATCTGTTGCGTATGTCAGAGGGAATGCGCCCTATGAATCGAGAGCAGTACCTTCGTATTCGTAAACTCCGTGAAGAGCTTCTGTGGATGTATCACGACGATGTGGATGAGATGCGATCCCATCTGAGGGATGAGGTTACTAGACTAGAGCTGGGTCACTAGTTCGTCTTGATGCGCCTTTTCCAAATTGGATGAAACTTCCCATTTATCAAAAAATGGAGGTAGGCTTAAGGTTAAGAGGAGGTTCCCGTGTCATCGCTCGCGCAACAAGAGTTTTGCATCGCCCTGGGAGATCTAGCAGCTTTTCTGCAAAAGCCTTCTCACGTCATTAAAGCGCGCGCCGAAGAAGTTCTGGGTGCGAAGATCAAATCTCCTTGGCTTTTGCCGGAACAAGTTCGTTCCATCGTTTTGGCAGAGGGATTTAAATATCCGAAAAAAGTCGTTTCAATCCAGATGCTCAAAGGAGGAGTTGCAAAGACAACTTCTGTTTTGAATATGGGCTTGCGTGCGGCCATGTATGGCGCCAGGGTTTTGTTCATCGATTTGGATCAGCAAGCCAATTTGAGTTTTGCCTTGGGTGTGGAAGATGAAAGTCTTCCGGTATGGGTTGATATCGTAGAGAAGCGCAAGAATATCGACGAGTGTGTGCGCTTCATCGAACCCCATGTGGATCTGATTCCTTCCAGTCTGAACAACTCCGTTTTGGACCGCGTCTTGATGAACTCCAATCGTAACTGGGCCCAAGCGGTGAAGGCCCCCCTTGAAAAGATCGCCCATCGCTATGATTTGATTCTGATCGACACAGCTCCTGCATTGAGTGCGACGAATACAGCGGTGACGATCGCTTCTGATGAAGTGATCTTGCCCGTGAATCCTGACAAGTTTGCCTTCTTGGGATTGCAAAAGAACTTGAGCGAGTTGGATGACATCAAAGCTGATTTTGAATTGGATTTTGCTAAAAAGATACTTTTCACAAAGTTTGATGGCCGCGAAAACACCAGCCATGAACTTCTGCAAAAGTGCATCGAATCTTTTGAGAGCCAGTTGATGAAGGGGTATATTCGAACTTCATCGGAAGTTAAGAACTCTGTTCGCTCAGGAAAAAGCCTGTTTGCAGGTAAATCTCCAGTCAAAGCGGACTATGACTTTGTCACAAGAGAAATGTTAGAATTTATTTAAGAGGTGGGTTATGCCAGAAGTGAAGAACTACGAAGGTAAAAAGAAAAGCCACGGTCACCACGACAAACACAAACGTCGTCCTCACCACGAGGCTCAACAGGCAGTAGATCTAGACACAGAGATCGAAGCGGAAATGGATAAGGTAGAAGAGATGTCTAAATCTAAAGCGACAGCCACTCAAGGCTCGGCAGGTGCTCAGTCTGCAGATGAGATCAATACAGAAGCCCAAAATGAAGGTGTTTCGGCAACTCCAGGCAATAACATGTCTGAAGAATATCTTGCTCAGAAAGACATGATCTCGGAGGGGGCGCCAGCGGATTCTCAATCCAATGATAAAACTCACGTTGAGTTCTATGGAAGTGAAATCATCCGTGAAAAAGCTCCGAAAGTTATGGAGTTCGCAGACACTGTTGCCGACGAATGGAAGAAAGACGGACAATTCGAAGGTCTTCCGGTAGGCAATCCTTTGGCGCAAGTCGCCGCAGCGAAGGTTCTTCGCAAAGCAAAAGACGTTGAAAAGAAATTGGAAGAAAAAGGCGTTTTCGCAATGGCGAAAATGGGTATCGAGTACGCGAAAGCGGAAATTGAAAAACGCAAAAAGCACTAGGTGTTAATGTCGTCTCGCGAATCTCGTATTTATGATGCTTTATCTAAGGCTCTTGCTCCCTCGGTTCTAGAAATCGAAAACGAGAGCCATATGCACTCCGGGCCTGGCAGTGAGACTCATTACAAAGTTCTTGTGGTGAGCGCTGCCTTCGACGGAAAATCCCGCATCGACCGTCAACGTATGGTCAATGATCTCCTCAAAGGTGAAATGCAAACAGGCCTTCACGCCCTCACGCAAAAGACGCTAACCCCCACAGAATTTGAAGTCCAAAAAGACGCCTTAAACTTCATCTCCCCAGAATGTCGCGGCGGCAGCAAGAGGTAACAGTTCCCTTTTTGTTGCGCAGTGAACAA
>JAGIAF010000324.1 GCA_017745015.1 Bdellovibrio sp.
CAATTCAGTATTTGGAGTCTTTGACTGCGGCTGACTTTAAAGATTCTGAAACAAGAAGAATTACGAATCCTCGTTGGGAAGGGCAGTGGTTGACAGGTGCCGAGTTTGTTTCTCATCACGCATTGCCGAACATTTACTTCCATGTAACCACAGCTTACTCAATCCTCCGTCATAATGGTGTAGATGTAGGTAAGAAGGATTACTTGGGGCCAATGCCTTTTAAGAAGTAGGGGTAAAATTTTTTAGAATGATCAAATTATGGGTTATTGCCATTATCGCAGCGAACTTCGCAGCCGGCCCCGTCTTCGCTAAGACTGCTGGTTCTCCTCTGCGCGTGGCTATACCCTATAGTTTACCCCCTCCGTTATTAATAATGAACAAGGACAAGCCGGAGGGCATAGTTAAAGACTACGTCAACGTCATTTCAAAGCATCTGCATCGCGATTTTACCTATGTCGTTATTCCGAAGTTTCGTATTCACGAAATGATCGCGAAAGGCCTGGCGGAGCTAAATTGTTACACCAGCCCTTTGTGGGTGCCAAATCCAGAGAAGTACACATGGTCCAAAGTTCTTTTTCATAAAAAGGAAATCATAGCGACATTAAAGAAAACTCCCACGTCCTTGGCCGATCTTAAAGGACAAAGGGTTGGCACAGTTCTACGATATATCTATCCTCACTTAGATCCGTTGTTTGAAAATAAGCGTTTGATAAGAGAAGATGTCGCTACCGAAGAGCAGAATATGCAAAAGCTCATTAACAAGCGGATTGATTATGTCGTGGCTGATGAAGTTCAGTTGGATTATTTTTTAAAGGAAAATGCGGATAAGAAATTTGTGGTGAATCGTATGCTCATCAATGAGTATCCGATTCATTGTCTGCTGACTACGCACGATGCCTCTTTTGTTAAGGCTTTTAACCATGCGATTGATGACATCAAGAAGTCCGATGAGTTCCAAGGAATCTTTAATAAGTATAAATAGGGAATTGATTGAAACGCTTTGTTTTTACAGGAAAGCCCGAGGATTCTTTAAGATACCGTGTTGTATTGCTTAATGTGAATCGCTCGCTATGCCTTCAGAAGCCTGTTCGATCGAACAGGCTTTTTTATTTCTACAAATAAATCCAAACGGCGATCAGACATAAAACTATCGGCAAGATAAATGTCAGTCCCAGAACCATCAGGGTTTTAGATTGGACTTCCGATTTGTTGCCTTCTGCATTTTCGTTAGTAGTCATTTTGTTCCCTTTCTCACTTTCCGAGAATCGCAGGAAGTGAATACCCCGATTTTGTATCAAAGAAGTGAGGCAGGGGCAAAGGAACTCCCGTGCTGCAATTTGTTGCGGGGGCATACGCTTAAGAGCAAAAAGGGGCCTTTTGGCTAAGATCTTTACACAGATCAGCTAGCAGAATCAGTAAAAAGGACTTTCCCTTGGCATCATAATCGCAGGCGTTCGTCAGCGAAGGAGAATCTTATGAAGGCACTGATCTATTCTTTAGTGGTAATTTCCGCTTCCTCAGCTCTGGCATCTGGTTTTTATGATCGCAGCAATGGCCTATATACAAAGGCTGATTCATATCAAGAGTTGAGCTGGTGTGCTGAGAACAAGGTCGTACGCGAGGCATCGGATGGCAGTCTTGTTGTCGAAGCCGACTGCGCTGAGGCGGGTAAGACTTGTGACTCGGATCCATTGATATTCAATAGAACAGTAATCTATAGAGCTGTTTGTAAATAACCCGGCGGGTCCCGTTTAAAACAGAACTGCGCCAAGCAAAGCGCTGAATACAACAACGGCCCAGGAAGGCGTTCGCCAGAATGTAAGTAAGGCGAACCCCACCAGTGCCAATGAAAAGTCTTTCGCATTCAAAATACCGCTGGTCCAAACCGGATGATAAAAAGCCGCCAATAGAATTCCCACAACGGCGGCGTTAATTCCCAACATCGCAAATCTCATTTTTTTAAATTTACGCAGATTCTCCCAAAAGGGCAGAGCTCCTAATATTAACAGAAAGGCTGGAAGAAAAGCCGCTGACAGGCAAAGTATTGCTCCCATCCATCCGTTGGGTGGGACATTGGAGATCGCACCGAGATAAGCTGTGAATGTAAAGAGGGGCCCTGGCACCGCCTGAGCCGCCCCATAGCCTGCCATAAAGAGATCGTTAGAAACCCAACCTGTGGGTACTACTTGCGCTTGAAGCAAAGGCAGCACTACGTGGCCGCCTCCAAATACTAAGGAGCCTGCGCGATAGAAACTATCAAATACTTTGAGTTCGTGCAGATCCAGTACTTGAGCAAGATAGGGGAGCACCAAAAGAAGCGCCAAGAACGTGCTGAGGAAAAAGGCCCCTTGCTTTTTTGACAAATGAGTCTCAAATGGAACAACGGGAAGCGAAGTTGAATTTCTGAGAAAAAGAATTCCAGCAACGGCACCTAAGACAATGACACTGATTTGCATCCAGCCGGACGATAAAGTGCTCACTAAAATCGCGGCCATCACGGCAATCGCGATGCGCTCTTTATCCGGACAGAGTTTAACTCCCATGCTCCAGATAGCTTGTGCGACAACGGCCACTGCCGCGACTTTTAAAGCATGCAGCCAGCTCGTATCGAGGCTGCCAGTGAATTTTGAAATACCTAACGCGAACAACACCAAGACAATAGAGGAAGGAAGAGTAAACCCCAGCCAGGCAGCCAAGGCTCCCATAAGTCCTGCGCGGTTGAGCCCAATAGCGATACCGACTTGGCTGCTGGCAGGCCCAGGGAGGAACTGACAAAGAGCTACCAGATCTGCATAGGCGTGCTCGTTAAGCCATTGCCTGCGTTTGACGAACTCGTCATGAAAGTAACTAAGATGCGCGATCGGGCCACCAAAAGATGTAAGCCCTAGTCGTAAGAAAACCCAGAATACTTCAAAGACATTTGATAACATAGAATTCAGATTCCTTTTTTGATGTCTAAGATTTTGACACTACTTGAGATCTTTTTCATTGGTTCTTTGGGGTTTGGATGGCTAAACAGGGCTAGTATATCTTCGTCCTCTATGAAAAAATCAATCAAATTAATTTCAGTTCTTTTGCTTTGTTTAGGACTGACCGCTTGTACTCCATCCAATAAAGTTGCAAAGCGTGCATCTCATTTGGAATTGAACCTTTCTTCTTCTCAGCTGCAGGCGCTCTATGATGAGAAACAGAAGTCCTCTCCGTCTGATAGTGAAGCGGATATCGATCGTATTATTGCCATTGGCAAACGCAATATTCAATGGCTTGAAATCTTAAATAAAAACCTAGCGGCAAATGAGGACAGACTTTCTTTCGGTGATCTTGTGCCGGCAACGAATGATATGATTCATCCGGTTACTTACTCTCGTAAGTTGATTGTTGATGCGTATGCGGAGCTAGAGCAGCAGACGCCGCAGGGGATGGTTGCGGTGTATAACAGCTCTGCAGAGCTTCCGATCAAGCTGACAGTCAGCCGAAAAGATTATCTTAAGTACGCGCGTTTGACAGATTTAATTTATAAGCGCGCGCTTCGTTGGAAGCTTCTTGAAGATCAGTTGGAGGACATGGCAGCTGCAAAGATATGGGA
>JAGIAF010000325.1 GCA_017745015.1 Bdellovibrio sp.
CGACAGAGATGTTAAACTCTCGTCGCATTCCTGGCGAAAATCTCGCAACCACTCCTGAAACCATGCGTGCGGCTTTTGAACCGGGTTTGGTTCCGCAAATTCTTGGTAACGAAGAAGATGCCATCACTGAAAGCGTTAAACGCCTGGTAGAGTGGGGTGCTGAAGCCATTGATATCAATATGGGTTGCCCTGTGCAAAAAGCACTGAAGCACAATTATGGTGTGGCCTTGATGGGTGATCCCGCTTATGCCGCCGAAGTGGTGCGCATGACCGTCAAAAATTCCACAGTTCCAGTCAGTGTAAAATTACGTGCAGTGGGAAGTTCTAAAGAGTTCGATGAGTTACTAAATTTCGTTTCAGGTCTTCGCAACTCGGGGGCCGCCTGGGTGTGCTTACATCCCAGAACTGCCGCGCAAAAACGTCGTGGCTCCGCAGATTGGGAGCAGATTCGTCAGTTGCATGCCGCTGTAGATTTTCCCGTGATCGGTAACGGCGACGTGCAAACTTATGAAGATGCCATCGCAATGCTTAAAGAAACTGGTTGTGACATGGCTATGGCAGGGCGTGCATTGGCGGCTCGCCCGTGGATGATGTGGCAACTTGGTGAAGAATTAGGCTTTGCCGCTCCCGAGGGACGTGAAGGGCAGAGGGCTCCACGCACTCCGGAGGAAGAGGGCGCAGAGTATGGCAGAGTTCTTTTGAAATTGATCGAACGCTCCCGTCATTATTTTGGCGAAGATCTTGCCATGAGGAAAGTACGATTCTATGTACGCACCACGAGTGTGTGGTTGGCGTTTGGTAATGCACTCACGGGTGTTTGCGCGAAGGCTCAAAGCATTGATCAGATGATTGAAGGTGTGGCGAAATTCTTCGATGCCACCCACGAAATGAGCGCCCGAACAGAACTCCGTCAGTAGTCCTTACCTGGCTCACGGTTCATTTTCCAGAGTATGGGAGTGGGCTCCTCTTACCTCGGACAGTCCTCGCTCTTTTTTGTTGGAACTTAATTAGTATATTCTTTGGTTCGATGACGTAACTTGCCTTCGATTTCACTGCGCATTGCTGTGGAACTCGGACGAGGCACCCACTCCCATACTCTGGAAAATGAAGAAGCACAGCAAATACAGTCGAAGCTGTTACACTCTCTCTGAAATGGTCCCAGGCCGAGGTAAGGGCGTACCTTTACGACCACTTTTGGAAAACCCAATATGGACTTTTTGATTTCAAGATTTGCAGTTTGAAGTGATCGGCTAACCACTGCATTGTTTTTTCTGAGAAGAAAGTCACATGGGTCATGTCGCGACGATAATGCCAGTCATGAAAATGGGCCTCGCCTTTGTGAGCCGAGGTCATCACGGCTAAAATACCGCCGGTTTTTAGAATGCGCAGTTGTCTCTCAATTTCCGCACGCGGCTCATAAAGATGTTCCCACACTTCAGTGCTCGTCACTACGTGATAGGATTTTCTTAAGGCATCTTGATCGGGGAAGTAATAGAGATCGTAATTCGTGACCTGATAGCCTTTAGCGATGAAGTTCGCGCCCAAGAACGCGGTCGGGCCGCAACCAAAATCTAAAATGGAAATATCGCGAGTTTGGCGACCGGTCTTTTCGACGAATTGATCAACGTCTTTCGCCAGAGGTTCCAAGAACGCACGATAGCCTGCTTGATCTTCGTTCTGATGAAGATCGTAACGCGCTTTTTCGTCGACGGGTGTCATGCGCTCTGTGGGCGCCATAAAGATCAGATCGCACGTATCACAATGATAGTAGCCGCGCTCAGGTTTCCTGATCACTTTAAATGGCGCTGGGTTGGGGCTTTCACAGAGTAGGCACTTCATGATAAGGTAGACCTTGGCCTCTGCAGAGGCTGATGTCAAAAAGAAATGTGAAGAGGTGAATCATGGCAAAAGTGTTGATGTATAAAAAAGATCCCTGCCCTTATTGCGATCGCGCGATGAACTTTATGAATGCAAAAGGTATTGCCTATGATGTTATCGACCTCACCGGTAAGCAGGAAGAAATCGATCGCATCAAGTCCGAGACAGGCTGGAGAACAGTTCCAATCATCTTGATCAACGGCACATTGGTGGGCGGTTACACGGATTTAAAAGCCCTTGATGAAGAGGGAAAATTAGATCAAATGTTAGAGGAATAATTGTTTATTCAAGGGCCTAAATAAGGCCCTTTTTTTATTGAGATCCTACGGACTCAATAATGAATCTTAACCACGGATCAATAAGTTAGCCCTTCGATAAACAAAATTTTACAGTTTGGGATCAGCTCTCTGCTGGATAATGGCAAATTCTTTTAAAACCCTATGAACTTTTCCTCACTTCTTACCGATCTGTAAGACAGTTAAGGAAAATTGTTTGATCATTCTGTTCGTCCGCGTCCTGATTTTATCAGTTTTTTGCACCAGCGCGAATGCGATTTCAGCGTCAAGTCTTAGCTCCCTTTGCTCCAAAACAAACAGTTGTCTATCTAAGAATGATCCGGTTGCAAGCGGAGTTATCTCATCTTGCGAGATGGAATTCAAAGCCCTCAAATGTGAGGAGCTGGCTGAGGATGCTAATTTAAAAACACGTCTTCGTTCCTGTGAACCGCACATGATGTGTGAGCAAGTTCATCAGTACGAAGAGCGCCATCTGAACGCGTGTATGCGCGGTTATAAGAATGCGTTGATTGATACAGGTCTTGCCATCAAAGACATGGTGGTAGGCACCGGTGAGTTGATTGAAAAAGCCTGGGATCAAATGAAGGCCAACAAAGATCAGCGCGTGGCTTTCGCGGCTCAATGTAACAAGTCTTTGGCTTGCAAAAAAAATCTGGTCAAGGACGATCCTCGATACAGTGGTCTTGCAGATGAAGAGCTTAATAACATTCCGGCGACGGCTCTTTTAGTCGAAGTAGAAAGTCGCGCGGCGTATTTGAATTCCATTCATCGCAGTGTTCCTGAGCCACAAAAGAAAACGGCGGACCCCCAGGCTTTAACTAAAGATCAACAAGACAAGCTGATGGATTTGGCCGCCGTCTTAGGGGAGCAAATTAAACAGAAGGTGCGACAATACCAATGCTATAGCTACGAGGCCCAACAAGAAATGTGGTGTTATGCGGTGGGTAACGTTGTTGATCCTACGGTCTTAGCAAGTGTCGCTTTTAAAGCAGCCAGAGTTGCCTATGCTGCCGCTCGCACGGTGAAGTACGGGAAAGATGCAGAGGAAATTTCCAAGTCTGTAAAGGCCGTAGAGAACTCTTTTGCGAGCCCCCGAGGAAAATTTGTTAGCAAATATTTGAATTATAATCCTACAACACCTGCTGAAAATGCGGAGTGGATTGAGCTTGCGAAAAAAGGAAAGTCCGACGGCACTTATTTCATCAGTGTTGAGAACAATCAGATGAAGTACCTGAACGATACTTTAAAAGACAAAAATGTCGTGACAAGCATCACCAACTTTCACAAAAAGCTGACCCTCGAAAAGCTTGAGGAATTGCAGAAGCAATATCCGGATTTAAAACTGACGATGTCTTCAGATTTTAAAACATTAAATATCGCTGGAAAAATCC
>JAGIAF010000326.1 GCA_017745015.1 Bdellovibrio sp.
CTACGGCTCTGTATGAAGCATAGATCGCACGCTCTTCACCATCACCCAAAAGACCTACGTTCAGGGCTTTAGATAATTTAGTTTGCGCCTCGGTCAATGAGATTTCGTCGGCTTTCAAAACAAACTGGCTGCCGCTGTCAGAGTCGAAAGGACGGAATTGACCGTCACCCCAAGCACGACTGCTTTTGTCGGATGCCAGCGTGTTTACGCGTGAATCCGTAGTTGTTAAAGCCACATGCCAGTTCATGCCTTGGATCAAGTTCATGAAGCCATTGATTTTTGAAGAGAAGTTTTTTTGTTCAGCATCCATAGAACCGGAGTTGTCGACAACGAACAATACGTCGATATCCGCGTTCTCTTTCACTTCGAAATTTTGCGTTACTGATTTAAGGTGCGTAGGGAATTCGCTAGATGCCAACTGAGCGGCACCTTCTGAGAATTGAACTTCAGGAGCGCAAGCAGCGAGCGAGATAACCGAAAATAGAGCGCTTACAGTTTGAAGTTTCATTGTGTTCCCCTTGTAAGCTCCTGTATTGCAATGGCAGGACCAGCTCAAAAGGGCCTAAAATTGTTATCGCTGTATAGAGAAATACCACTGTCTAAAAGCTAGTGAACAGGTGTCGAACTTATGGTGAGCTCGAAGGGTAGGCGATGGATTTAACGAAGGCACGGAAGTAATCGCGATACATATGATAGTAGCCTTGGTCTCCAGATTGAGAACCCCAACTGTTGCGAATCTTCCATTTGATAACTTGTCCCGTTTTGGGATCGGTCTCATAGCCGACAATTTGTACGTGATGGCCGAGTTCATAAAGATTCATATCTTCGCGCTGCTGACGAGTCAGGGGCTTGGCATCTGCGGGCGTATAGAATCCTTCGATGCTCATAATGCCACTGGCTTTATCCACGAAGTTTCTGCGGTGAACATAGGCCACATAGACTGTTTGATTGTGATCAATCAAGGTGCGTGCTTGTTTTTCGAGTGTATCAATATTGACCGTGATCTTTTTATCAAAATCCAGGCTTTCAATCGTCTCAGGGGCCTTGCGATCTGCGCGCACAATCATCTGTGTCACAGGCTCTGCGAAGAAGCCGAAATGAGTTTTTGCAAACTCTTGGGGACTCCAGGTGCGGCCTTGCCATTGAAAGCTTTGGGGGAGATCACCAACGACATCTTGGAAAAGAGCGTGGATTTTTACTTCACCTTCATGGGTGATCTCTTGTTGGCGTTGGGGAGAGGACTCGAGAGCACGAGCGGCTTTCGTATCTTCGATGATCACTTCCAGGGCGCGCTTAAATTGCGCTGCCGTCGGATTTTGAGAGAAAGGCATCTTCGGGGACCAAACGCCTTCAGGGATGACTCCATAGCTCAGTAAGCTGTTCTTCGATTGAATCGGGCCCGAGCCCAAGGAGATTTTGCTTTCCGAGTTTTGAGAGTGCAATTGATCCAAAGAGCGGGCCAGAAGCTGTTTCGCACTTTCGTATTGGTTTGACAGAGTGATCACCTTGCCTGTTTTTTGTGTGTAACGAGACTCCATCGAGGCGAGCCATGAGTGCAAATGGCAAGTGCCGAGATTGCATTGATTCTTAACTTCTGTCTCCTGGCGAATTTCCTTGGTGTAGTGGGTAGAGTGGGGGAAATCCTCTTTCAGCTCGCCCCAAGGAATCAAAGAGTCAGAAAAAACCTGTGAACAGTAGGGCGCAGCGACAGCGGGGATGGCTGTCCCAAATTGAAACACAAAAAGTAAAATTCCAACAAGCTTGCGCATGACTCTGTGAACAGCAAACCCAAGGCCAGTTTCGCGGGCTCCACCCGCGGTAAATTGAATCTCAGAAGAGATTAAATCCTCTTTCACAAGAGGCGCCAAAAAGTGTTAGTCAGTGGGAGGATCCATGAGGTTACTGCCATCGTGGCGGTAGATTGGGATTTTCAACTTGAGGGACCGGCCAGTAATACAGTTCTAATAAATTCTTAATATTTTATTCTATAAACTTCTTGACGTAAAATAGCGCATTCGACGTTTCCTTGTGTTCAATGATTTGTGAGTGTTTTGAGTTTCAAAAAATAAATTCTACCATCAGAGCATAGAGTGCCTTTTAAGCATTTATAGTTGAAGTTCGCTCTGCGTTGTTCTTGTCGTCCAAAATCATCATTAAAAACTCGTGATAGATTGCTCTCAATTCAAGGGGATTTAAAATGAATTTGAAATTATTTACTCAAGACGAATTGGATCAAAGAATGAAATCGCTTGCTCAAAGAGAGCGAGACCTGCTGCATGAAGTTCTCCTTACCATTAAGGAAATTGATTTCCGTAAAATCTATTTGGATATGGGCTTCGGCAGTTTGTTTGATTACATGATACGTGGTATCGGGTATTCAGAGGGTAGTGCTCAAAGGCGCATTGATGCGGCACGATTGATTTCGGAAGTTCCTCAGATGATGGATAAAATCAAAAGCGGTGAATTGAATCTCAGCCAGATATCTTTGATTCAGAAAGGATCACGGGAGATTCAAAAAATACAATCTCTTAAGGTGACTGCGGAACAGAAATTGGAACTGGCCGAACTCCTATGTAACAAGAATCACCCTGATTCACAAAAACAAGTTGCCGCATTTTTCTCATTGCCTGTAGTTCAGGGTGAGCAAAAGAAGACTCAGGCAGATGAAAGTGTTCGCATCGAGCTAACTCTATCTAAGGAAGGTTATGCTAAAGTTAAGCGTGCGCAGGAGTTGCTGTCGCATGTGATGCCATATCAAGATCTCACACAATTTTTAGAATATTTGGCAGAGAAGGTTATTAAGCAGAAGACTTTCTCCAGTGCCTTGAAATAGGGGGCTGTTAACGTACTGCCATCGTGGCGGTAAGATGTCAGTGGCGAAATGTGCTCCCAGGATGGGAGCACATTACTTTATTTGGCAACGGCCTTCTTGAAATCCTCATCCGACGGCAGATACCAATTAGTTCCACCATCGTCCGAGCGCAAGAGGGCGTTGTTTAAGTACGGCGAAACAAATGAAGATGTTCCATCCGGCAATTTCAAAGCGTAGGGAGCTGCCGGGCGCATATTGCTGTACTCAAGGTAAATATGATCTTTGCGGTCCAGCGCCATCACTTGATACCAGTGTGTGTACTCAGAAGCATTCGGAGTGACGAGGTTGTTAGGTTTATTCCAAGTCAAAGTTTTAGTTGCGACGTTGTACTTACCACTTTGGTAAACCAAAGCGCCGTAGTATTCAAAATCAAATAGTGAAGCATCGTGAGCCCACTGGCGGTAAGCCGTATGAATGACGTCTTTGGAATCGATCATCATCGAGATATAAGTTTGACTGCCACCCGTCCAATTTGGAGAACTGTAGCGAGCTTTGTAGCCTGTATCTTTTGTGTTCATTGGTACAGCGTCAGTCCAAATATCAATCGAGCTCGATTTTGTGGTGTGAGCGTAAGTAAAGTGAGAGCCATGGCCACCTGCTATCACGTGCAGGATACCGTCACTTGATTTCACGATACCGGGTTGATTGTGGGTGTCGTTCACAGGCCATGTTTTTAAT
>JAGIAF010000327.1 GCA_017745015.1 Bdellovibrio sp.
TTAGCGAAGACTTCTTTACCCGTACCACTTTCACCCGTGATGGAAATTGTTGCGGAACTTTTAGCGACTCGCTTGGCTAGCTCCATTAAGCGCATAATGCTGTCGCTTTTACCGATAATACCTTGAGGGCCTAGGCCTTTACTTTGATCAATAGCATCGCGCAGATTTTGGTTTTCGTTATGGAGGTAATTTAATTTAAAAGCTCGCTGCGCAGAAATCAGCAACTGTGGAAAGTGGATGGGCTTGACCACAAAATCATAGGCACCCGCTTCAATCGCTTCAACCGCAGTATCCACATTGTTAGTTGCGGTGACTAAGATAATTGGGACAAGCAGTCCCTCCGCGCGCATCTGACGAATAAAATCCATCCCCGTCATCATCGGCAAATTTAAATCCGTGATAATCGCATCGACTTTCAAGCGACCGCTTTTTAAATCTTGAAGGGCATCAACGGGTTCACTGTAGTGTTGAACTTGAATTTCTTTTTGACGAAAGAACGCTGTCATTAGCTCTGCTAAATCCAAATCGTCTTCGATAAGAAGGATGGTCTTAGGTGATTTCATCTGCTCCTCCTGCCTCTTAAAAAAACCTAACCCCACGGGGAATATCGCTACAAGCTTTTTGTGGCTTTTTGCCACAATTTTAACTTTTATAGATTTTAATGGACATATATTCGATTTGACACTTGTTATGTGCGGCACCGCGGTTGCAACTCTGCTAGGTCAACAACAAGGAGGACGTTATGAATAAAGATATCGTTCAAGGAAAATGGAAAGAGATCAAAGGGGATCTCCGCAAGGCCTGGGGGAATATCACAGAGGACGAGCTAGAAAAAACCAAAGGCAACGTAACCGCCATCGCAGGTGTGCTTCAGCAGAAGTACGGCTTTGCAAAAGAAGAAGCCACTGAAATGGTCTCGCGAGTTGTGGAGAAATATTCCTCTGCGGCCAGAGATTCTCTTCGCGATCGTGGTGATAATCCATCACCTCGAAATCATCTGTAAATAGAGTCGCCATGCCACCTTCCCTACTTTTTTTTACCCTTCGGTAGCGGGAGGTGGCGCTCCGTTCAAGGCGCGACCTCTTTCATCAATTTGCGCAAAGAGTTTAAAATCTGATGACTGAGCAAGCGCACTTTCACAGTATCTTTCGCCTCAGCGAACTTTTCCAACTCGATACCTGACGCAGTTAACTCTGGAAAACCAAATGATTCGGCATTGCCTTTCACTTGGTGTCCCCACTTTTTTGCTAACTCAAAATCAACGGGCTCTGAAATCTCAATGCGCGCAAGTTCATCGATACGACGAACAAGATAACGAACTTGTGCTGCTGGTGATGCCGTGAATTCTTCCATGTGGCATTTATACCAGAGCCTGGGGAATTTTGACTCATGATTTTTTTGAGCTGCAATGTATTGCAGCTCAGTCACGGCATCGCAGTTGCAATTGTGTCTCCACAGATTAACTACAACAAGGAGACACAATGAAACTTATTAACACTTTGCTTATCTCGGGAATCATCTTCGCCACTTCTGCAAGCTTCGCCGAGGACACCGCAAAAGAATCTTCAACGACTGAAGCTGTCAAGGACGCAGCTCACGACGCAAAACGCGCGGTTAAAAAAGGCGCCCACCGAGTAGAAGAAAAAACCTGTGAAATGGTGAATGGAAAAATGCAATGTGTTGCAAAGAAAGCTGCCAACCGTGTTGAAGAAACCAAAGATGAAGCTGTCGACATGGTGAAATAGTGACCATCTTCCATATTCTACCGATTCTTGCCCTTACCTTCGTTTTAACTCAAATCCCTTAATCCCTTCCTCCGAGCGGGCTGATTGTTCACACAACTCAGCCCGTTCTTCTTGATGGTCTTCATCGAAATTATAAAATTTCGCCATTCACATGAAGGAGGCTTCCATGTCTATGCTATCCGCTAACGATCGTTTTGAAATTTTAGATTTGTGTTCGCGTTACAATAATTTTCTTGATCGTGGTGATACTGAAAACCTAATGGAATGTTGGACAAAGAATGCTTTCACCTTCGATAGTCCTTGGGGAAAATTTACGAACTGGGAAAAGCTTCGCCAATTCATGACTAAAGAAATGCATGGTGGGAAACTCGCAGGTAAACGCCATGTCTTGTTTAATGTTGTCATTCGCGAAGGCGATGATGTGGACACAGCATTCGTGGATGCAGAATATTTAGTCATTGATAAAGATCATCTTGAACTTATTAGCTCTGGCTCTTTTAAAGGCGACAAAGTTCAACGAATCTCGATGGGATGGAAATTTGTAGCTCGCTCACAAAAGGATGATGTTCTGCTGCCACCAAGTAAGAGTTCAGCTCCGCAAATGCAAACAGACTCACAACATCACTAGACCTGCTTGCCGCACTGAGTGTCTCGCGAATACACTATTAAAATGAAACACTTTTTGGGATTTGCCATATTTCTTTTCTTGATTCCCTGCTTTGCAGAGAAAACTCTGATTGTCGGCATTCCCTTTTCGATTGGTCGCAACCAAGCTCTGACAGAATTTCATAACCTCGTTGAAGCCAGCTTGAAAGATGCGGGTTTCAAGATGGTTCTGAAACCTATCGCCGTAAAAACCACCTATGAAATGCTGTTAGCGGGAGATGTGGATGCCATTTCGTATGACGATTTAAGCAACCGTCAAGAGCGCGACAAAGTTATCTCCACTTCTTTTCCCATTAGCTCTACTGCCGCCTACCCTTTTTACCGCAAAGACAATCCGGTTTCGCTAAGCCAACTGAAGAAGTTTAAAGGTGCCGTCTCCTTAAACAATCAGCTTGTGAAAATTGAAGCCACCAAACAGCATCTGAAATTTAAGGGTGCATCGAATCCTTATCATTGCATTCAAATGCTCGTTGATAAAGAAATCAATTATTGCCTCATCATCAAAGAAGTTGGCCTTTCAGCCGTCAATTCCAATCCCCTCGCGAAAGATACCATCGTCATGGGTTCAGAAAAATTCATTAACATTCCTGTCCATTTCTCGATGAAAAAGTCACTGGCTGCAGAAATGCCAAAGATCGAAGCTTCATTGAAAAAACATCTTCAGGGAGATCTCTCGAAATACCCTCTGATCAAAGACAATCTCTTTAAGGATTTTAAATGAAGATTTTTATCGTAACACTTATCATGTTGATCGGATTCCAAAGTGTTGCCTCTGCTAAAGACCTAATTTTCGCGGTTCCGGTTGGCAGGCTGGCCGCGTGGATTATATCATCGCCATGGAAAGCATCGGACTCGCAACGGCTTCGCAGCTGGGTATCGCCGACAAAATTAAAATGAGCCCTTTGATATTCGCCCGAGTCCCCATTTACTTCTCCATGAACAGAGCCAAATATCAAAAAAAATTCCCCGAAATCGAATCAGCCCTGCACAAAAGAACTCGCGAAGACGGCCCCAAATACAAGCTCATCAAAGACGTTCTTCATAAAGAATAAAGTCTAGCCGGAAGATCTCCAGCACAAGGCCTTAGGGCCAC
>JAGIAF010000328.1 GCA_017745015.1 Bdellovibrio sp.
ATTGAACGATTTAAGATTGATGGCTTTGATGGCTGTTCTTTTGGCATTCTTCAGTGCGACTCAAGATATCGCAATCGATGCTTATCGTCGTGAGCTTTTAACCAACGAAGAATTGGGTCTTGGATCTTCACTTAATATCTACGGTTATCGTATTGCGATGCTGGTTTCGGGTGGGGCTGGTATCGGCTTGGTTGGATCAGAGCTTTGGCCCATCTCTTGGGGGCAGTTATATTTCTTAATGGCTGGCTTTATGGGTATCGGTTTGATCACGACCCTCTTTGCTCCCGAGCCAAAACTTGAAGCGCCACCACCAAAGACTTTGCTTGAAGCCATTGTCGAACCGTTTGCAGAGTTCTTAAAACGTCCGGGTGCCTTCTATATTCTCTCTTTCGTTTTGCTCTATAAACTCGGCGACGCTTTAGCAATCGCGCTTTTGAATCCTTTCTATGTCGAGATGGGTTTCACCAATGCGGATATCGGCCTGGTGGCGAAGTTCTTCGGTGTGATCTCTTCCCTTGTTGGATTCTTCCTCGGTGGTATCGCGATCTTTTACATCGGTATCTATCGCTCCCTGTGGGTATTCGGAATTATGCAGGCACTTTCGACGGCCTCCTTTGCTATTCTTACTTACACAGGCGCAAAAATCTTGCCCTTCGCCGCAGTGGTCGTGTTTGAAGATGTGAGTACCGGCATGGCGACCTCAGCCTTTGTTGCGTTCATGGGCGCGCTCAGCAATAAAAAATACACAGCTACTCAGTATGCAATTCTATCAAGCGTTGCCACTTTAGGAAGAACATTTTTCTCTGGATTCACTGGTGACATGGTGAAGTCATTGGGTTGGGCAAACTTCTTCTATGTCTGCGCTCTTGTTGCGATTCCGGGTCTTTTGATGCTCGTTGGAATGAGAAAGTATTCTGCCGAGCAAACTTTGGAGTCATAAGCTCCGGTGTATGTTCACACTGGATCTTCAAGAAATTTTTATGGGCCCCTAACATGGGGTCATGTACATTGGGAACTTTCAATCCATCAAGCCGCCGTACGAACTTTCGCAAGATGATTGCGTGAACTGGCTTTCCACAGCTCACCATCTTGCGCAAAACCGCTTTCACTACACCCAAGAAGAATATCTAAAGATGTTTCATCGCGTGGGGTGTTCTCCTCAGCAAATCAAAAAAAGATATTTCTTCGTTCCCGACATGGGGGGAAAAAATTGGGAAGATAATGAAATCTATCCCGTGAAAGAAAAGAACCATGGCGTGAGCATGCATCACCGTCACGAGTTCTTTCATCGCACGGTTCAAGATCTCTTTCATAAAATTTATGCAGAGAGAAGTTTTCCCGATGATCTTATCCATGTCAGTTGTACAGGGTATGTTTCGCCAAGTGCTGCGCAAATGGAGGCCATGCGTTCGCCAAAGCCCGTGACCGTCACTCATTCTTATCACATGGGTTGTTATGGCGCCTTTCCGGCATTGCGAATGGCTTCTGGTTTTCTTGCGAATGAAAATATTCTCGGTAAAAAGCGTGATGTGGATTTGGTGCACACGGAGCTTTGCAGTTTGCATCTAAATCCCCAAGATCCCACTTTAGAGCAAATCGTGATTCAAAGTCTTTTCGCCGATGGTTGCATCGCCTATCGCATGAGTCATGACCGTCCTCCTGAAGGATTTAAAATCTTGTCCCTTTATGAGGAAATCATCCCCGACACTGCTAACGCTATGGAGTGGATGGTTTCTGATTGGGGTATGAAGATGACTCTTTCCAAAGACGTCCCCTCGATGGTGGGAAGCAAAATACGTGAATTCACTCATCGTTGGTTGACCAACCGGGGCTTTGATCTGAGCGAAATTAAAAAGCAAGCACTCTTTGCGGTTCATCCTGGTGGACCGAAAATCATCGATCAAGTCCTCGAGCATCTTGAGCTTCGCGAAGAGCAAGTCACTGCCAGCAGAAAATTACTTTTTGATCGTGGCAATATGTCGTCAGCAACTTTGCCTCATCTATGGGAAGAAATAGTTAAAGACGATTCAGTTCCTTCAGGCACGAAGGTTGTCAGCTATGCCTTTGGACCCGGCCTCACTGTCTGTGCCGGCCTGATGGAGAAGCTATGAGTACCTTCCTGATTCTATCGGTATTGCAAGGAGCCGCCATCCTGATTGATGAGATTTTCTTTCATCATAAACGTGGGCTGCCTCGTTGGGAGCGTATCGGGCACCCTATTGATACCGCCACAGTCTTAAGCTGCTTACTCTTCTTGAGTTTTGCTCCAAGAACACCGATGACGGAATGGATCTATATTGGACTGGCGATTGCTTCAACAATTTGCATCACCAAAGATGAATGGGTGCATCGCAAGTTCTGCACCGGTACGGAGATGTGGCTTCACGCGGTCTTATTCATCGTGCATCCCCTATTACTTTACGTCGCCTATCATGAGTGGGAAATCTCAAGATTCTATTTTCAAATGGTTTCGGTGGGCGTAACGGCATTCTTTTTCTATCAAATTATCTATTGGAATGTGATCGAATATCGCCTGCGCGAGAAAAAACGCATCGCCACGTTCCGTCGAGCGACCGATCAAGAGCTTTATGATTATTTCGCGGAGTAACTCCGATATCAAACCACACACATTGATGCGACGAAAAACTCTGAGTTTACGGGAATATCGTACTCTTAGAGTAAATCAGACTAAAGGCTGTCTCAAAGAGAAGTCTGGGAGCAGCCTCAAAATTTGCAATTCTCATAGAGACTTGTTGAAATAAAGGTATTGTATTTTGAAATCCTCAGCCTAGGATTATAGGAGTTTTCTTTGAAACGAATTCTATTGCTCGTTTTCGCGACCATTCTTTCTTCATGTGCTACGAACAGTCAATCTCCTCAAAGCATGCCGACAGCTCAGCACTCTGCAACAGGAAGGGCGCCAACGGCGTCAACTGATTTGACTGGCACTTATTTAGGTGAAGGTCTTTTTGCTGAGCGCTCAACAGGTCTGCGTCGTCCTGCTTATCGCCTGTACTTGGATCGCGCTCAAGGTGAAAGCGATACGTACTATGGAGTATTGCTTGAGTACGATCAACTTTTGAATATGGGTCTGCCATATCTTGCGAGCCAAAAGGCCCCTTTCCTTAATCATGTTGTGGGTTACTTGGATAAAATCGCGACAAGAATTTCTGCTTACAAGTTTGTTCCAGGTGCACAACCCGGCACTTACGAAATGCACAACCTGATTGTTCAAAGTGGTCAAATCGTAGCTCAAGACAAATTTGCAATGACTTTGGTAATAAGCTCTAAGCCCGGCATCAGTGCTCCTCTAGCGGGCGCTGTGATCACAGGTTTCAAAGACGGACAAATTTCATTCCCAGATGTTTTGGCTTCAAACAAGTCTGATGTTGTTTCAAGCATCACTGAAGTACTTAATTTCTCTCAATTGGATCTTGCCCGTGTCGTTTACAAAAAAGGACACCTGGCTTCTTCATGGCGTGGAAACTGGAAGGACCTTGAAGGTTCTTACCTTTCTGAGTACGGCCG
>JAGIAF010000329.1 GCA_017745015.1 Bdellovibrio sp.
GCTGTCGGACTCTGGATTAAAACGAGCTTCACGGAATGGCACTACGAAGTATTCTTGATCTGAAAGATCTACGATCAATTGCGCTTCCGCGTCGTCAGCGTAAGTCTGGGTTAGATCAGAAGATTTAAAATCAAGTGCCGGCGCTAGAATTCCGCGACCTTGTTGGGCCGAGCGGACATTCAAACCACGCAGCTGACCCAAAGATTCAACAGTGGGGCAGGTGATGATGTCAGACTCTTCCACGAGGTAACGAACTGGATTTGTTTTTTTCAAGCCTCTGCGAATATTCAAAAGTGACGTTGTTAGAACGCAAGAAGGATGAGATTTCGCAAAGCCAGAAAGCACGATCTGTGCGGCATTCATGCGGTCTTCTTCCAGAACCAAGTGCAAGATCTGCGGCTGTAAACCAAAAAGGCCTGGAATTATTTTGAGTCCTTCAAGAGCGCCCCACTTTTTAAAGTAGGCCATGAATTCGATATCAAGAGGATTTTCAGGAGGCATTTCACCATGGCTAGTAAGGATGACAACCTCATGCTGTTGCGCTCGCAGAGCTTTCGCAAGCTGCCAAGTCGTCGCATGAATTGTTTTACTAACTAGGATTATTTTCGCCATTCAAGTCCCAGCGCCTTATAGATTCGATCCAGAATCTTGCGGTTCGCTTCGGGGATATTTCGGTGTTTAAGTTCTTCGGGGTGGATCCACTCCAGCATCATGTGATGCTTCGCACGCGGTTCACCCTTCCAATACAGGATCTCATAGAACAAGATGAGAATCCCTACATCTCCATACGAATGGCTGCAGGCCAATTTAAGATCGCCTACTTCAGCTTCAATACCGAGTTCTTCATCAAGTTCACGGGCCAAAGCTTGCTCAGGAGTTTCGCCATTTTCGATTTTGCCGCCAGGAAATTCCCATTGGCCCGCTAAGGAGTTGTTTTCGGGGCGTTGGCCAACCAAAATCTTGCCGTCCTTGCGTAAAAAACCCGCAACAACAGGGATCCAATGTCCTTTACGGATTTTGGATTTTCTTGGTTTTACTTCAACACTGCTCTCGTCCGACATTTTTCCTACTTAGTTCTACTTCGTGCCACATCATGGAAAAAACCAGGACCATGAAACACAAGCGCACTATAAATTTGAACAAGATCTGCGCCCATTTGCAATCTTTCAAAGACATCTTCAGGGCTAAGGATCCCCCCTGCGCTTACAAGAAGCTTGCCCTCACGTTTTTTGCCTAAAGTTTGAACAGCAATTTGCAGTGCGCGCTGCGAAAGTTGCTTCAAAGGAGCTCCAGAGAGGCCTCCTTCAGCGGGAAAGTGGCATCCTGCTGGCCTAGACAAAGTTGTGTTTGTTAGCACGAAACCATCAACGCCTAGGTCGGCACAATTGGAAATGGCCTCTGCAAGGCCTTCTTCGCCCATGTCTGGACTCAATTTAACTAAAACAGGAGTGGGTTCAAAGTGAGAGACGCGATCTAAAATCGGCGACAGCAAAGCGCCCAGATTTTCTTTTTTCTGAAGATCGCGCAACCCTTGAGTATTAGGGCTTGAGATATTGACGACAAATGCATCCGCAAACGGACGGAAGGTATCAACGAGTGAAAGATAATCTTTCACGGCTTCTGAATTCGGAGTGTTGCGATTCTTTCCGATGTTTACAAAAATCGGAGTACGATAGTTCGGAGCATAGAAAGCAAGATTGTAAAAGACTTCATCCGCACCGTGGCTGGGGAAGCCCATCTTGTTCCACATTGCGCGCAAGCGCAGATCGCGATCCATGATTTTTCCAGGATTCGCTCTTTGCGATTGAGGTGTGACGGTGCCGACTTCGACAAAGCCGCAACCCAATTTCCACCAATCATCTAAATGCTCGGCGTTCTTATCGACGCCACCGGCAATCCCCAAAGGATTTTTGAAAGTCATATCTCTCCAAGTGAAGCTGTTCCACTCGGGAGTTTTTTTACCGTGAAGGAAAGAGATGAAAGGCAACGCGTAAGGCGTAACATCGTGAGCGAATTTAGGCGGCAGAAGAAGCCAAGGGCGCATAGTAGAGGGCTCCATAAAAAGCAAAAAAAAAGGTGGGCTCGCACCCACCTTCCAGAAACTAGCGAGGGTACAGACCTCTCAAAAGCATCGCTTTCTCAAGACGTTGAACAGAAACTGCCATCGCAGCAGATCTCATGTCGACGTTTTTCTCTTTCGACATTGCATAACCTTTGTCGAAAGCTTTGTTGATGATTGTTTTCAACTTAGCGTTTACTTCGTCTTCATCCCAGAACAATGCCATCGTGTCCTGAACCCATTCAAAGTAAGATACGATTACGCCACCGCCGTTAGCGATAACGTCTGGAGCGATGAACACGCCACGTTTAGAAAGAATTTTTGTAGCTGCATTCGTGATAGGACCGTTCGCACCTTCAACGATGATTTTCGCTTGGATTTTTTCAGCGTTGTGAGTGTCGATTTGATTCTCAAGAGCGCATGGGAACAAAGCATCGCATTTTACTTCAAGCAAGTCTTCATTGCTGATTGGAGTTGCTTTAGGGTAACCCTTCAAGAATTTGTGAGCTTTGATGTATTCAAGAACTTCAGGGATATCAAGGCCGTCACCGTTGAAGATACCGCCAGAAACGTCAGACACTGCAACGATACGAGCGCCACGATCGTGAGCGAACTTAGCTGCGAACGAACCTACGTTACCGAAACCTTGGATCGCGATAGTCGCGCCCTTCATGCTCATTTTATTAACTTCGAAAGCTTTCTCTGCAACGTAAACAACGCCCAAACCTGTTGCGTGGTTACGACCCAAAGAACCGCCGATTTCAACTGGTTTACCAGTAACAACGCCAGGTTGTGCGAAGCCACCTTGTTCTTGAGAGTAAGTGTCCATGAACCAAGCCATCGTCTGTGGATCTGTGCCCACGTCTGGAGCTGGGATATCTTTAGTTGGTCCAACGAAGGGGCCAATCTCAGAAGCATAACGACGAGTTAGATTTTGTTTTTCAGTGCGTGACAATTTAGTTGGATCAACAGTGATACCACCTTTTGCGCCACCCAAAGGTAAACCAAGTACAGAGTTTTTGAAAGTCATCAAAGCCGCAAGACCAACAACTTCTTGAAGATCTACGTTCTGGTGATAGCGGATACCGCCTTTGTAGGGGCCCAATGTTGGAGAGTACTGAACGCGGTAACCAGTGAATACTTTCACTGAGTAGTCGTCCATACGAACTGGAACAGAAACAGTGATGCAACGACGAGGGCGTTTTAGACGCTCAAGAACGTTCGGGTCACAGTTAATAATTTTTGCTGATTCATCAAGAGTTTGGATAGCGTTTCTGAACAACGGCCCGTCATAGATAGGCTCAATATTGTGGTCCATGTTAATGTGTCTCCTTAAAAATACACGGTGGCAGTTTAATGAAGTAAATACTCAGTGTCACTCGGGAAAAAGGTGATGACTCGGTGGTTCTTTTTGACCACAATAAGACCTATGCTTCGGTCTTGTTTTGTCTCTCTCAGCCTCATTCCT
>JAGIAF010000032.1:0-1162 GCA_017745015.1 Bdellovibrio sp.
GTCTTAGCGTCAAGATCACGACGGCTTTCCGTTGATAAAATGGCAGCAGCTACGGCTAAATCCGCAGCCGGCTCAACAAGTTTCAAGCCGCCCACGACGTTGATGAAGATATCATTGTTCGCCAGGCGCACATCCAAGTGACGATCCAAAACCGCTGTCAATAAATGCAGACGGTTCACGTCGATACCCAAGGAAGTGCGACGAGGCATCGCCATGTTAGTCGATAACGTCAAAGCTTGAACTTCACACAAGAGCGGACGTGTGCCTTCCATAGAAGCGAACACCGCAGAGCCAATCAATTGATCGCCGCGCTCTTCAAGAAACAATTCAGAAGGATTCAGAACTTCTTCCAAACCCTTCGTCACCATACGGAAGACGCCCAATTCATGAGCGGCGCCGAAACGATTTTTCAATGTGCGCAGTAAGCGGAAGTCGTACGACGTGTCGCCATCAAATGAAAGAACACAGTCCACCATATGCTCAAGAACTTTAGGACCGGCGATAGAGCCATCCTTAGTGACGTGACCGATCAAGATCACCGCGATGTTGTCTTGCTTTGCAAGCCCCATCAAGTGACCTGCACATTCTCGCACTTGAGAAACAGAGCCTGGAGCTGAAGGTAAATCCGACAAATACATCGTTTGAATGGAGTCAACGACAAGAACATCGGGCTTTTTATGGCGCGCCAGTTCCATGACATTATGAAGATTGCTCTCTGAGCCCACTTCGATATTTGGAGAATAGACGCCTAAGCGGTGAGCGCGGGATCCCGTTTGGGAAACACTTTCCTCGCCAGAAATATATAAAACTTTGCGTTGATCGTTTGCTAAGCCGCCAGCCATTTGCAAAAGCAACGTCGACTTACCGATACCAGGAGAACCACCGAGCAAAACGAAGCTTCCGCGGGCCAAGCCGCCACCTAAAACACGATTTAACTCGGAAAAGCCCGTGTTAAATCGATCTAGACGGATTTCATCCATACGTTGGTCTAGGGCAACGGGTTTACTCGCAGCAGTGCCTTTTTCGGGAGTGGCCGTAGACCATCCTCGAGTTTTTGCCTCTTCGAGCTGCAATTCTTCCACAAAAGAATTCCACGCACCGCAGTCAGAGCATTTTCCTTCCCACCTTGGTCGCTGGGCTCCACCATTTTGACAGGTATAGA
>JAGIAF010000032.1:1172-17347 GCA_017745015.1 Bdellovibrio sp.
GGGAAGTAGTGACAAGGATTGCGCTACTTAATCTCATGGAGTGTGACGGGATGCGGATCTCTCTCAAGTCTGTTTTGTTTTCTTTGGTTTTGGCGCCACTGGTTATTCCAGCGGCTTATGCTCAATCTGGTAAAGATGAGCTTGATTCATTCAAAAAAGCGCTGGAGCAATTCAAAGCGTCTAAATACGAATTAGCGATTCCTGCGTTTGAGGACATTGCAAAACGTAAAACCGATCTAGAAGAGTATTCTCGCTATTACTTAGCGAAATCTTTGATGCAAACAAAAAAACTCGATGAGGCAGAGAAGGAACTTGAAAAGATTCAAGCTCTATCGCCGAACGTGAAGATGTCCATCGAAGTGCAAAACTTGACGGGTCAAATTGCTCTCGAGAAGAAGTCATACAAGCAAGCTGCGTTGCTTTACACAAAACTTGAAAAACGCACTCGTAATACTGAAGCCTATCCCGAAGTGATTTACTCTTTGGCGCAAGCAGAAAAAGGTTTGGGTAAGCACTCCTTGATGTGTAAATGGCTTGTGAAACTTTACGAACGTCACCCAAGCTATCCAAAAGTGGCTGACTGGGGTGTTGATCTTGCCGCGAATAAATTCGAAGGCAAGGAAACTGACTGTAAAGTGACGACGGAAGATTTCCGCACGCGTGTTAGATACATGTTGTGGGCGGGTTTGGATTCAAAAGCTCAAACTGAAATCAATCAGATGAAAGTCAACTTGGCAAAAGTAGATCAGTATCTTGCAGATAAATTGCAAGTTCAGTTCTACATGCAAGAAGGGGAGTTGGTTAAAGCAGTTGAAATGCTGAAACCTTACTACGATGCGAAGAAACGTGACTTTGACTATCTGATCCTTTTCGCCAATGCATCGGCTCGTGCTGGTGAAGTGCAATTGGCGGTAGGTTCTTATTACTCCGCATACAAACTAAGCCCACGTTCAAAAACAGGTCGTCAAGCCTTGTACCAATCTGCGTTCTTGAGCTATCAGTTCCAAGACTATGATGGGGCTGCACGCCGTTTCCAAGAGTTCATGAAGCTCTATCCAACTTCGGGTTTGAGTAAAGATGCAAAGTGGCACTTGTCGTGGTTGAAATATCTTAAAGGTGATTACGACGGCGCCTACAAAGCGTTCAATGAGCTTTCAACATTGAAGCGTAAAAACAAAAAGAACTGGAAATCTGTTCCCGAGGACCGCGTCAGATATTGGATGGCGATGAGCCAGTACCGCCAAGGTAAAATGGATCAAGCTCGTGCGACGATGAGCTCGTTGGCTAAAGATCCTCTTCTTGGTTACTACGCTATTGCGGCTCAGGCCCGTTTGAAAAAAATGGAAGCGATGCCTTTGGCGCCTTCTAAGTTGGCGGCAAGTCCTCTGCCAACGCAGCCCCGCGTGATCTCCAGATTTTCTGCGAGTGAATTCTTGATGCCTTCTTTGGAAGACAACTATCGCGGTGATGAAAGCGAATCCGAAGAAAACTTGGTCATGACTCAGTACTCTGCTGACGATGAAAAAGGTGACGAAGAAGAAGCCGAGTCCGCGGATGACGGGAAAGTCGTTGAAGTCGCTGAAGGTATCGATGGTGTTGCAGAAGAGGCACCAGGCGATAAAGCTGTTGCGTTCAACAGCCCTGTCTTGATGAAACGCTTCGAGCGCGCTCGTGATTTGATGATCTTGGGCGAAAATGAATGGGCTCGTTGGGACCTTTATGACATCGAAAGAAAAACGGCGAATCGTGAATACCTTCGTACGTTGATGTCCGAGTACTCCACTGCGGGTCACTACAATCGCTCTTCCTATATTGCGCAAGTCACTTTCGGTGGTCAACGCGCGGCTCACGGTGTGGACGGCGTTCGCTATCTTTGGGAACTAGCTTATCCTCGTGCTTATGCGGACTCAGTTGAGAAGTACACAAAACAGTTCACGGTTCCTGATGAACTTGTTTGGGGTATCATGAGAGCGGAAAGCTCTTACCGCAAAGATGCGATTTCTCCGGTGGGTGCGTTGGGCTTGATGCAAGTTATGCCATTCACGGGTTACAAAGTGGCGAGCCTTGTTGGTGATAAAGCCTTTAAACCACCACAATTGCTTGAGCCGGAAGTGGCTGTGAAAATCGGTTCTCGTTATTTGAAACGCTTAATGGATCGCTTCGATAATACGATCCCATTGGTAGCTGCGGGTTACAATGCGGGACCTCACCGTGTGAAGAACTGGTTGGTGTCTTTCGGTACTCTGGAAACGGATGAGTTCATCGAACACATTCCCTTCCTTGAAACTCGCAACTATGTAAAGCGCGTGGTTTCTAATGCCTATGTTTATGCAAAATTATACGGCAACAAAAAGGACTTATTCCCATACCTTTCAGAGGCTGTGCCTGTGAAAGTGAATGCGGAGCTAGTAGGCAAAGAAAACTGGGATGACATTTAACGCAAGATCGACGCCCAACTCCTTCGTTGCTGCGTCGGCGGCATACTTTTAGTACGCCTTTCTCCTTGCGCCTTGTATTTGGGCGTCGATCTTGCGTTAAATGAAGTGGTGGTGTTTTAGTTGGGCAACTTTTTACGGTTTCTAATAAAAAAACTGATTGAGATTTTGGCGTCGCTGGCAGTGCTTGCGGCGCTCAGTTTTTTATTGCTCAAGGTTTTACCTGGCGGTCCTTTTGATGAAGAGGCCGCACTGAATCCTCTGGTTAAAGAAACCCTGGCGGCGCGCTGGGGGCTTCACGAATCTCTTCCCACTCAATTGGGAAAATATCTTTTATCACTCATTCAAGGGGACCTGGGTATTTCCATGGTTCATCCCGATCAAACCGTGGTGGCAATGATTCAACAAGACTTGGGAAATACCTTGATGTTGAACTTTGTGGCGCTGGTGTTTGTGATCTTCAGTGCTTTTGCATTGTCATTGTTAAGTTTACGTTTTCGCGACGGCTTTTTTGAAAAGTCGGTAGATCAATTGATGATTGCCTTCTTATCGTTGCCAAGTCTCTTTTGGGGACCTTTATTAATTTACTTCTTTGGTTTTTATTTCAATCTTTTGCCCGTGGCCTTTTTGACGGAGCCGAAGAATTACATCTTGCCAGTTTTGACACTCAGTCTTCGTCCTCTGGCGACGTTGGTGAGACTTCTTAAAACTTCTTTGCACGAAAATTATAATCTTGATTACGTGCGCACAGCGAAAGCCAAAGGTGTCGGGGAGTGGCGAGTTCTTACTCATCACGTTCTGCGCAATTCTTTGATCCCGTTTTTAAGTTACGCAGGTCCCTTGATGGTGGGCTTGTTGTCGGGTTCTTTCCTGGTAGAAATGCTTTTCGCAGTGCCAGGCTTGGGTGGTCAATTTATCAATGCTCTTTCTGATCGCGATTACACACTCATTGTTGGATTGACGCTGTTTTACGGAGCCATGTTGATCGTTATTAACTCGCTCATTGATTTAGTCATGCGCTGGGTGGATCCAAGAATGCGGGAGGAAGTGTGAAGAAGCCTTCCGTGATTCTCGCAGGTTCTTTCTTGTCAATTCTTGTTCTTGCCGTGATCTTAGTTCCCGTGCTCACCGGAGATCAGGCTTACACGCAAAATGTTGAGGCGATCTTGCAGTCACCAAGCAGGGTTCATTGGTTTGGAACGGACACCTTGGGACGAGATCTTTTCATGAGAGTTCTCATCGGAGCCCGTGTGTCGTTGACTGTGGGAGTTGTTTGCTCGTTTTTGACGTTCTTGATCGGTCTCTCTTACGGAGCTTTGGCAGGATGGGCAGAGGGCTATGTGGATCGCGCGTTGATGCGCTTTTGTGATATCATGATGGCCATTCCAAGCTTTATCTTGGTGTCGGTTCTGTGCTTAAGCTTTAAGTTGTTGATCCCTGTAGAGGATCCCTTCTGGTCTGCTCTGTGGGGCTTGTGTCTGGGAATCTCCGCCACTCATTGGATGAGCATGGCTCGAGTGACACGGGGGATGGTACTTGAAATCAAACGCAAACCCTTTGTAGAAGCGGCCATCGCTTTAGGTGGAACCCGCACACATATTTTCATCCGTCATATCTTGCCCAATATTCTCAGCACGATTTTGGTATTAGTTGCCCTGCAGATTCCGACTAACATCCTCTATGAAAGCTTTATGAGTTTTATTGGATTAGGCGTGCATCCTCCATTTACTAGCTGGGGCATTTTGGTGCGCGAAGGATGGAAGACTCTTTCAAGTTTCCCACACTTGATCTTATTTCCCTCAATGATTCTGTTTTTGACGGTCTGGAGCTTTCACATCCTGATCGATTCCTTCCGTCGCTAAGCGTGATTAGAAAATCTGCGGTGGAACCCAGCCTCCAAAAGTCTGCTCGAGGAATTCAGCGCAAGACAAAGTCAGATGATCATTACCTTTGCGAGCAACGACTTGCACACCCAGTGGCAAGCCTTTGTCATTCAATCCTGTCGGGATTACGGTGGCTGGCATTCCCAGGGTCGTGAAGATTCCCGTAGAAATAAAGTCAAACGGACTCCACATCGGGGCGCGATGTTTTGGCGCCACTCGAGAGTGCGGAGGTAAAATTAAAATACCGTTGTCGCCAAGAATCTCTGCAAGCTCCATTTTCATTTGCTCAAGCTTCTTCATGTCTTCTGAAAAGTCAGTGGTCTTTTTAAATTTGAGTTCGGCTTTTTCCGCAACGGACACAATCAGATTTGGCAGAGTGTAATTGCCTTTGCCGAAGATCGTTTTAAAGAATTCCACTCCCAAAGAAGTTGGGCTGTCGTGGAAGAGCATTTCAAAAAGGTTTTTAGATTTGACACTTTTTAAAGCCGAGAACCAAAGATCTTTGGCATGAACGAAGAAGCGCGCATCCAGTTCTACAACTTCCGCACCCAGTTCTGTGAACAAAGTTCCGCAGTTCTTCACTTGCTGAACTAGTTCGGCATCGATGGAGCGAGTGCCATGAAAAGCCGGAGACGGGCAGATCACAATTTTCTTGTTGCTCCAGTTTTGATCCAAAGGCTTCAAAGTCGTTTGCGTGGTGTTGGTGTCAATACCATCAGGTCCCATCATCAACTTTATCAAAGGATAAAGATCCGTGGCTTTTCGAGCCATAGGTCCCAAGGCCGTGTAGGGAACTTTATCATCAACCAGACGTTTGAAGTCTTCATTCATGAAGGGGAAGTGACCCGTCAGAGGCAAAATATTTGCTGACGGCTTGTGTGCATAGACGCCGCAAAAGAATGCGGGCATACGCAAGCTGCCGCCGATATCGCTGCCAAGTCCAAACGGGCTTGCTCCGGCACCCAGCAAGGCGGCCTCGCCACCACTGCTGCCACCACAAGTGCGATCTAAGTCATAAGGATTGTTGGTGCGACCATAAACAGGATTGAAGGTCTCAAACCAAAAGCCAAGCTCTGGCACATTGGTTGTTCCCAAAGGAATGGCCCCAGCTTCTTTAATACGTTTCACGATCGTCGCATCAAAGTCCATCACATCATGGCGGTGATGAATGCTGCCTCCTGTGCGCTTCATTCCAGTCACGGCCAACATTTCTTTAATGGTAAAAGGCACACCGAAGAGGGGAGGAAGGTTGGAGTTATTTTTGGCGACTTGAGCGGTTTGCTCTGAAGCTAGCACTCGAGCGCGAACGAAATCATTTTCCACCATGGCGTTCAGTGGACCATTCACCAGTTCAATGCGAGCTATGTAGAGATCTAAAAGTTCCGAAGGAGTGATTTCGCGACTTTTAATCTTTGCTGCCAATTCAAACGCCGAAAGCTTCAAAAAATCATTCATAACTTCTCCGAAGGTACGCCGTACCTTTTGGGGGTGCGCCGCGCTACCAAAAAGTGCCAGGCACCAAAAACAAAAGGGTCCTTGCGGACCCTTTAATTATCTAAACATTGAAGCGGAAGAACAAGACATCACCGTCTTTAACAACGTATTCCTTACCTTCCACGCGGTATTTACCGGCATCCTTAACAGCTTGCTCCGATTTGTATGTAAACAAATCTTCACAGTGGTAAGTTTCAGCACGGATGAAACCTTTTTCGAAATCCGTATGGATCACGCCCGCTGCTTGGGGAGCTTTCGTGTTTGCACGGATCGTCCAAGCACGAACTTCTTTTTCACCAGCAGTGAAGTAGGTTTGAAGGCCCAACAAAGTGTAAGCTTCGCGGATCAAGCGGTTCAAACCTGGCTCTTCAGAACCAAGGGCTGCCAAGAAATCAGCGCGATCTTCAGGCGGTAGCAAAGCGATTTCCGCTTCCATTGCTGAACAGATCAAGATTGTTTTGTTGTTCTCTTCAGCCGCACGTTTTTCAACGGCCTTTGTCCAATCATTGCCGCCGGCTGCGAAGTCAGCGTCATTTACGTTCATCGCATAAAGAACTGGTTTTGCAGTTAGGAAGTGCATGTCTTTCATAACTAAGGCTTCTTGCTCGTCCAATTCAACAGAGCGTGCAGGCAAGCCTTTGCTCAAAGCTTCAACAGCTTTTTTAGCAACTTCGTATTCCATTTTGATTTTTTTGTCGGTGCCAGTCTTCGCAGTTTTTTCGCGAGACTTTACGCGCTTTTCAGCAGAGTCCAAATCCGCAAGCATCAACTCGGTGTTGATGATTTCGATGTCGCGAAGTGGATCTACAGAGCCTGCAACGTGGATAATATTTGGGTCGTCAAAGCAACGTACTACATGCACGATAGCGTCAGTTGCGCGGATGTGAGAAAGGAATTGGTTACCCAAACCTTCACCTTGAGAAGCACCTTTTACGATACCCGCGATATCCACGAATTCCATTGTTGTTGGAATGACTTTTTGTGGCTTAATGAATGTTGTGATTTTATCCATGCGAGGATCTGGAACTGTAACGACACCAACGTTGGGATCGATTGTACAGAACGGGTAGTTCGCTGCTTCTGCTTTTGCAGAAGTCAAAGCGTTGAACAACGTACTTTTACCTACGTTTGGAAGACCTACGATACCAACTTGAAGTGCCATTGAGACTCCTTAAAAGAACTCATTCTATCACGAAAACAACGATGCTGAACTTAGCTTAAGTATTGAATTTTGTCGAAGCTTTTTGAACCCCATCAAGAATGATGGACTCGATAGCATCGATGCCTTTATTGAGGAAATCCGGCATTTTATCGAATTCCTCTTTTGAAAACTTACCCAGGACATAATCAGCCACCGAGAAGGCTGGGTTATCCGGGCGACCTACGCCCAGCTTTAGGCGGATGTAGTCCGCAGTTCCCAGCAATTGCGAGATACTTTTGATTCCGTTGTGACCGCCGTGTCCACGGTTTTTATGAATCTTCATTTGATTAAAGGGCTGGTCGATATCGTCATGAATCACGATCAGGTGCTCCAGAGGGATTTTATAAAAGCCCATGAGCGGCTGAACCGACTCGCCGGAAAGATTCATATAGGTTTGAGGCTTACAGAAGAAAAGGGTGTGTCCTTGCCAAGTGGTTTGCGCCACTTCAGCTTTGAATTGGTTCTTGACGTGAGGATTGCCAAGTCCTTGCATGAAATAATCGACGGCCATAAAGCCGATGTTATGACGAGTGAGTTTGTACTCACCACCAGGATTACCCAATCCAACAATCAACCATGAAGACATAAATAACCTCGATCAGAAATCAAAAAAAAAGGCAGACCTTGCGGATCTGCCTTTTTGGAAGTGAATAGTTTAAAACTATTTTTTAGCAGCTGGTTTAGCAGCAGCTGGAGCAGCTTTCGCAGCAGCAGCAGGTGCAGCGGCAGCAGCCGGAGCAGCAGCTGGAGTTGCAGCAGCTTCTTCTTCTTGAGCAGATACAACCGCGATAGTTGTGTCAGCGCCAGAGATGATTTTTGCAGAGCCAGATACTTTCAAGTCAGAAACGTGAAGAGCATCGCCTACTGCCAAGTTAGAGATATCAGCAGTGATGAATTCAGGGATCTCAGTCGGAAGAACTTCAACCTCAACTTGACGGTTAACTACGTTCAACATACCGCCTTCAGATAGACCAACTGGTTTACCTTCAAGACGAACTTCAACGTGTACGCGTACTGGTTTTTTAAGATCAAGAGCGTAGAAATCAACGTGGATTGGACGGCGAGAAACTGGGTGAACGTCAACTTGCTTAACAAGAACAACGATACCGTTTGCTTCTTTAACGCCAGATTTCAAGTTGAAAAGAGCATTTTCGTAAGCACGAGTGTTGTACTTAACCATTTCTTTTTCGCCAACTGTTACGCTGATAGGAGAGATAGCGCCGTAGATAACTGCTGGAACTTGGCGGTTTACGCGCAATTCGCGGCTGTTGCCTTTACCTACTGTACGAGCTTCAACTGAAAGTTCGATTCTATTTTTCATTTTGTATTCCTTCTAGTCCGATAGAGGATTGGTTAGTTTGCACTCCGGCTTCGCCGGAGTAGTTTTTGCCCTTATGGGCTTTTTAATTAATCAAACAAAGAACTGACGGAGTCATTTCCGTGGATTCTCTTAATGGCTTCAGCCAAAACTGGAGCGACAGAGACCACTTCGATTTTTCCGCAGTTTTTCGCCGCTTCCGATAACGGAATCGTGTCGGTGACCCATACTTTTTCGATTGGGCTTTCCTTCAGGCGATTGATGGCAGGACCCGATAAAACGGGGTGCGTTGCAACGGCGAACACACGTTTTGCCCCATTCTTGTAGAGACTGTCAACTGCTTGTGTAAGGGTTCCAGCCGTATCGATCATATCGTCCACGATAACAGCGGTTTTCCCAGTCACATCACCAATCAAATGGAGCGCTTTTGCCTCATTTGGGCCAGAACGGCGTTTATCGATGATGGCCATGCTGGATTCGATTCTTTTCGCAAAAGCGCGGGTTCTTTCAACCCCACCTGCGTCTGGACTCACTGCGACAAAGTCAGCTCCCACCCCATGGGCCTCTCGCCAAGCGCGAGCCAGAGTCGGAATAGCGAACAAATGGTCCACTGGAACATTGAAGAAACCTTGGATTTGGGCGGCATGGAGGTCCACGCAGACCACGCGGTTCGCACCTGCCGTGGTTAAAAGGTCCGCCATCAGCTTGGCTGAGATAGGGGCGCGAGGAGCGACCTTGCGATCTTGGCGGGCATACCCGTAATAAGGGATCACAGCGGTGATCGAAGCCGCCGAAGCTCTTCTCAGAGCATCCAGCATCACGAAAAGCTCCATATAGCTTTGGTTCACCGGAGGGCAGGTGCTTTGTACGACAAAGACATGCTGTCCGCGAACGCTTTCATGAATTTCGACTTGGATTTCGCCATCGGCAAAAGTGCTGACCTCGGAGTAACCGAGTTCAATTCCCGCGGCAGCTGCTACTTTTTTCGCCAGCTCGGGGTTGGAATTCGCTGTAAAGATCTTTAGGCCCTTCATCACTCGTAGTCTCCAGAGGATTTGATACACTCCAATTTGCATCGGAGTAGGGTTATTAAGTATGCGCCTAGGAAGCTAACAAGGGCCCTGTAATTTGTCTAGGTGAAAGGGGCTTTTTTTGAAGCCCCTTTCTTTAAATTTCTCCTCTGGATTTCATCTTTAACCGAACTCGAAGACCTTGTTGGATCTTTTTCCATTTTAAACGCTCCTGACGAGCAAGTTCGGCGTCAGTTTTGCGTTGGACGTAGCGCAGCTCGCGATCCAAACTCTGAAAACTTTCCCAGCGCTCCATGGTTAACTCTCCTGATTCAAGAGCTGCCTGGATGGCGCAGCCCGGTTCCGTGTCGTGCTGACAGTCTCCGAAGCGGCATTGTTGGGAAAGTGTCAAAATATCCTCAAACAAGTCTTCAAAACCTGCTTGGTGATCTAAAAGCCCCAATTCACGCATTCCCGGAGTATCGATCAAAAGCGCACCTGATGGCAGTTGGTATAAGGACCTTGATGTCGTCGTGTGTTTGCCTTTGTCGTCAGCTGCGCGAATGTCTTGGGTTTTGAGTTGTTCTTTTTCAAGCAACAAGTTTCCCAACGTGGATTTACCGACTCCCGAGGAACCTAAAAGCACCACGGACTTTCCCGGTTGCAAATAAGTTTTCAGGGGCTCGATACTTTCCGGATCTGTCGCGCTGATAGCATGAACAGGCACTCCCACATGGTGAGTTTCCACCTCAGCAAGCAGGGGTTCGACATCGTCACAGAGATCTGCCTTCGTAAGTAAGATCACTGGTGAGGCGCCGCTGTCCCAGGCAATACTCATATAGCGATCCAGGCGTTTTAAATTGAAATCCTGATTCGCTGACATCGCCACAAAGATCATATCAATATTGGCAGCCACGATTTGTGCGCGCATGGAGTTGCCAGCTTCTTTACGGTAAAAGCACGATCGTCTTTGCAGAACTTCGTGAATGATCGCTTCTTCCCCGTGGGAGTGCGGTTGGCAAATAACCCAGTCGCCGACGCCGGGGAATTCGAGCTGGCTCTCGCCATGTTCGAAGCGGAACCGTCCCGAGAGCTGGGCAACGGCCTTTTGCTCGAGGTCTTCATGGTTAAAATAAATAATGCGATACAAGTCGCGCTCTTGGTTAATAATACGCGCGATAACTTCCCCTTCTTTTAAAGGGCGGAGTTCAAGTTGTGCATTGAAAAATGCACTCCATCCCCAATGGGGAAGATGAGTTGATAGACTCATAAGCTCCTATCTCTGAAAATCAGAGAAAAAATATTTAAAAAAATAGAATGGAGCTCTCGCTTGGAGAAACTTTGAGTTTAATTTTTGAAACTGAAATTAAAGAGCAAAGGCCAATGGAGAGCTAGTTTTAGTTTGAAGTGTAGAAACAATCATCGAGCCCTCCTGTGTGCGGTGTTGAATAAAGGATCGCAGAACTGCCGAGCTTTCGCAAGCTCGGATTGGAAAATTACATAGAGGCTTTTAAACGCTCAAGGAACTGTTTCACTGCTTGGGAGCGGTGAGAGTGCTGAGTTTTGTATCCCGCACCCAATTCCGCCAGGGTCTGAGTTTGACCTTCTGGGATGAAAACCGGGTCATAGCCGAAGCCATGAACGCCTGCGGGTTTGTGGGCAATCGTACCCTTCATTTCGCCGGTGAAGACCCATTCTTCGCCCGTGGGAGTGTAAACCACGACCGATGCCACGAACTTCGCATTGCGATTGTTCATAGGTTTAAGAGTCATCATCTTAATCAACTTAGAAACATTCTCTGAATCAGAAGCCTTCGGTCCCGCATAGCGTGCCGAGTGAATGCCTGGAAGGTTGTTCAGACCTTCAACTTCTAAACCGGAATCTTCACCCAAAACGTAAACGTTGTTTTTAACCGCGCGCAAAGTTTTAGCTTTGATGCGAGCGTTGTCCAAAAACGTTTTACCGTCTTCGGGGCGGGGAGTGAACGACGGAAGATCTGCTTGAGTGAAAATCTTTAAATCCGCCAACTCGTTTAAAAGAATTTTGTATTCAGTGACTTTGCCTTTGTTGCCAGTCGCAATCCAAAGTTCCATCTTAAACTCCTGCGATACGGTAAACTTCACCCATGACTGCCGCTTGGTGAATGAAGAGCTCACGGCAACCTTTTTCCGCTACGTCCATCATCTTGCTCAATTGTTGGCGAGTGAAGGGAACGTGCTCCGCAGTGCCTTGTACTTCTACGAAGGTGCCTTTGTCAGTCATAACAAAGTTCATGTCGGTGCCGATCGCAGAGTCTTCGTCATAATTCAAATCCAAAAGGATGTTGTCGTTATGAAGACCAACGCTGATCGCAGAAACGTAATTGATCAAAGGCATCGATTTGATTTCACTCACCGCTGCCAATTTTTTAAGAGCAAGAGCTAAGGCTACGTAACCGCCAGTTACCGAAGCCGTGCGAGTGCCGCCATCCGCATTTAAAACGTCGCAGTCGATGATGATTTGTTTTTCACCAAGTTGTTTCAAATCAACAGCTGCACGCAAAGAACGACCGATCAAGCGGGAGATCTCTTGAGTGCGACCGGAGTTCATAGATTTTTCGCGTTTGTTGCGAGTGTGAGTAGAGCGGGGAAGCATGCCGTATTCTGCAGTCACCCAGCCGCCGCCAGTGCCCATCAACCATTGTGGAGCTTTGGCTTCGTAAGTAGCCGTGCAAAGAACTTTGGTTTTACCAAATTCAACAAGTGCTGAGCCTTCAGCATATTCAGAGACGTTGGGTGTGATTTTAACTTGTCTTAGTTGATCGAAAAGACGGCCGTCTGAACGCATGAGAACTCCTAGAAATAGAATGGAATAAAGGAGTTCTTAATTTAAGTTCTTAGCAGCAGAATTGTCTATCTTTTCTTTGTATGAGACGAGAGCGTTATAGATTTTCTCAGCGAGATCGCGCTGATATTCATTATTCTTTAACTTAGTCGCTTCTTTCGGATTTGTGAGGAATCCTATTTCGATGAGGACAGAAGGCATTGAGGTCTTTGAGATCACATAAAATGGCGCTTGTTTGATGGTGGCCTGCATTGCTGCGGCATCGTTTTCCCAAATATTGGTCAACGTCTGCGTCAGACGCAGGCTGCTCAGCATGCGATTTTGACGATGCAAGTCTTCAACAATGGCGGCCACATCGCCTTTTTTTGAAAGCTCATCGCCACCAGAAATGACGTGAAGATCCCGTGCATTCAAAGCGGACTGATTTTCTTGGCTCGCAAGATACAAACTTTCTTCGTCAGGCGGGAGGTTGTTTTGGAAAAAGAATTCCACTCCCTTGGCGCGCTTATCGGAGGCCGCATTCGCATGCAGGCTCACGAATAGATCTGCTTTGGATTGTTCGGCAAGTTTCACTCGATCAGGCAAGCTGATGTTGCGGTCATGAGCTCGGGTCATGGTCACAAGGAATTGCGGGTCTTTTGCCAATAATGTTTTCAAGCGGTTGGCGACGGTCAAAACTAAGTCTGCTTCTTTGATGGAGTTATAGACAGCGCCAGTGTCGATCCCACCGTGACCTGGATCTATTACGATATGAAAGGCTCCACGAGCCGAAATGGACCATGTTCCTAGAATGAGAAGGAAGACGAAGTGTTTCACGTTGAGAAAAATCATTTATTTAAGTAAAAAATTTTAGTCACTTGCTGTCGAGTCCAGATGGCACGGGTCCAATTTTTTTGCCCGTTTCTTAGGCCGACAATTGGCGTTTTCTGTCTAAAACCTCGACACTGGGTTAGGGGTCTCCGGCAATTTAATCGGAACTGGCTAACTCTTGGTCTTGGTATTGCCTTTGCTCTTGGGATATAGCAACCCCCCATGGCGGCCAGGACCCTCCCCCCCAATCCTGGTCGCTTTTTTTTTGCCAAAAATCCATATATTCTAATGCCTGTTAAACATCTTAAGGAGACGGTTCATGCAGGTAAGAGCATTTGGAATTCTTCTTGTTGCAGCATTGGTTACGACGGCAACGACGAAGGTATATGCGGAAGCAGATAGCAAACAGATCGAAGCTGAAGAAGCGACAGCAGATGCTGATGCGGCAAAAGCGGATGCCGCAGAAGCAAGACGTCGTGCTGACGAAGATCGTAAGGCCCGCGATAAGGCTCGTGCGGAAGCACAATCAGCTATTAATAAGGCTCGCAGCGCGGAAGCGGATGCTAAAAAGGAACAAGTCAATTCAGAGCGCGAGATCGCGAAGTTAAAGCAAGAGTCTGCGGAGCATGATCGCTCTAAAGCAGTTGCCGAAAAAGAAGCTGCGGCAGCTCAAGCACGGATCCAAGCCGCTCAAGAAAAAACGAAAAAAGCCATTCAAGCACGTGATGAGTCTCAAGCTCGTCGCAAAGAAGCTGAAAAGAAAACGGATGAGCTTCGTAGCCAAGCCAAAGACGCTGAAAAAGAGGCAACTTCAGCAACTGAAGCGGGCCTGAAGGCGACAAAAGAAGCGGATGTTGAAAAGTTAGAAGCGGCGAAGGCGGAACAAAACCTCGCAAAAACAAAGCTTCTTGTCCAAAAAGCTGTGGCTGAGTCCAAAGCTCGTGAGGCGAAAGCCAAGCAAGATATCGCTCGTGCGGATGCAGAAAAAGCCAAGGCCGATGCCGAAATGGCTCGTTTGAAAGCTCAACAAGAGCAATCTCAGGCGATGACTGAAAGAGTGGAAGCTGAGTTGAAAGCAGCTCAGGAAGCGCAAAAACAAATGGTCAATGCCGCTGAAAGCGAACGCAAAAAACTGAATGAAGTAAAATCTCAGGAAGAAAAAGCGAAACAAGCGGCTGCAAAAGCCAAACAGGAACTTGAGAACAATCGTAATAAATTGAAAACGGAAGAGTCTCAAGCGACTCTGGAAATTGCAAAAGCAAAAAAATCTATCGCTGAAAACGAAACAGCAACGGCAAGAGCGGAAGCTGAGTACACGAAGCTGAAAGCAGACGCCGAGAAGGCTAAGGCAGAGCTTGATAAGCTAGAAGCGCAAGTGTCAGCAGCGAAAGATAAAGCAGAAGAGTCCAAAATTAAAATGGAAACTGCAAAAGCTGAAGCCGAAGCGGCAGCAGCTACTTTGGAAGCTGGAAAGATCCGCGCTGAATCCGGCATCGCTCCAAAGAAGAAAAAGAAGTAAGATATATAAAGGTTTAAAAATAAAAAAGGCTTCGAGGATTCTCGAAGCCTTTTTTATTTTGGCTTAACGACGTCTTCGCAAAACGGAAGAAGAACGTTATTTCCTGACACAGTGAATGCGATCTTTGCAGCGCCCGATGCCAGCGAGGATGGACTAAATGTGAGTGAAGACGAAACTTTTTTCGAAATCAGTTCTCCTCGAGGGCGGCCGCTGTCATCCAGATGAAGCTCCAGACTCCACTCTAAATAGCTGAGGTCATAATTTATTTGCTTCGGTTGCAGACTGCCTTGTTTGCCGAGCAAAGCCGCCTTTTTGATATTGATACAAGTTGGTTTGAAGGAGACCTCACTGACAGTGGATTGCATACCATCAAATGGATGTTGTTTCTGATCGACGTCCCATAGAACAATGGAGCGTGTTTGTTCGTGGATTTTGGCAAGCTCAACGTTGACGTCTTTGTTGTAACTCTTCATTAAAGGATCTGTGATCTTGCTGATCAGATCGGCCGAGGCCCTGCGAATGCTGTCTTGAACGACGCTCTTACCACATTCCGCTAAAGGAGCCGGAGCCGTTGCGAGTAATGGAATATTCAAACACGCGAAGTTGGAACCAAAGCCCACTTGATAGAAGGGCGCCTTCTTCAGACTCACATCCGCAGCGGTACCCACGGAATTAACGAGCCCTTTGACTTCCATTTCTTCAGAAAGCATCGGCGAGCCCGAGTTCCCTCTGATAATGGGGCAAGGCACTAAGCTGATCACTGGACTTTTCACAGACACAAAGAACGGATTTGCCAGCGAGTTTTGAATCGCGGTGCAGGAAATTTTCTTTAAAAGGCCGGTGCCGTCTTCGCGAGGATCAATTTTGTAGATCGTGATTTTCTCGCTGTCAGAAAAACCTCGGGTATTGATCGGCAGTGGCACGCGGCCCGTTTTCTTTTCTAGCTTAAGAAAAGCGTAGTCGGGAGTAAGAGCTGTATCTTTCAAAGGTGGGGAAACCCATCTGACACGATCACATTCAAAATTCTCTGCAGGCAATGAACGAGATTGCGGGAAATAAAATGACAAACGTCCCTTGCACGAGACATCTTCCTGACGCAGATCTTCGGGCAAACAGTGCAGATTCGTCGCCACCAAGTCATCTTGAAGAAGTACGCCGGTACAGACGCTTTTGCCGTCAGAAGCCACGCCGGTGATGGCTTCTGGACACTCTTCAGGCTTTTCACACGTGACTTTATAGACGGGTGTTGCCGCCGAAACTGCGTGTATCAAAGTGAGAATGAAAAATAGCAGAAGTGATTTCATTGATTTCTTTTTCGGCAGATTTTGTCTCTGGCGTGACGAAGAAAGGCCAATTTCTCCGGAGCGAGTTTTTATTTCAAGAATCTGAAAAGTTCGTAATTTCTTTGTGACATAAGAATTGCATCAAGGTGATTCACTTTTCACTCCCGGAGAAAAGCAGCACACCCTTTGCAATGGAAAGCCAAAGGTTCGCCATCCACACGTTATCTGAAGGAGAGAAACCATGGCAATTCAAGTACCAAACGATGTCTATTCACGTCTTTTTAAAGATCGCATCCTTATGTTAGGCTCCGTGGTCACCGACGAGGTCGCCAACGCCCTGATCGCGCAAATGCTTTATCTGGAATCGGAAAATCCGAATCAAGATATCCATCTGTATAT
>JAGIAF010000330.1 GCA_017745015.1 Bdellovibrio sp.
CTTATTTATATTTTCTTAAGATGAACTTCGGTCTATATCTAAACAAGATTCTCAAGACTAGATGATAGTTTGAGCCTCGAGAAATTACCCCTGGCAGAGAACCTATTAATCATCAAACTCACCTTAAATATTAAAGGCCTCTGCCTGGTCTAAGCAGACGTCTAGGCTAGGTGGATGGGATTGAAAGTCTCTTCAAAGGCTACGGGCCGCGATCACCCAAAAGAGTTTCCGTAGCGTTTTGAAAACTTGTAGCGCGCGCACGCTACAAAATGACTGCAAATGTAGTTATTTCGGGTGACTTCCGGTGATATTCAAAAGATCGGACCTACTGAGTCCTCTGTCTTAATTGTTTGATTTTATTTATGAACTTCTAAAAACACAAAAACCGCTCTGGAAGCGGTTTGAGATGGTAGGGGGCGAGGGACTTGAACCCCCGATCCCAGTGTTATGAGCACCGTGCTTTAACCAACTAAGCTAGCCCCCCACTGATAACAACAGTATCAAACCATGAGGGCCTTGGCAAAACCACAGTGCATTACTTTATTCGACCTCGATGACCTTTAAAGATCCAAAGACTGACGTGGTCTTGAAGGTCATTGCCGGATCACCATCCTTCAGGCCGGGAGTTACGTAGAGGTATTCCCCCAAGGCGAAGTTGTTTCTGCCGGGCATTTCGGACCTACCGAAGGCGGTAGCCGCTTGGATCCGTAACGGCGTCCCCTTTTTGACAATGATTTCGGTATTTCCAAAGACCGTCACCGATTCTAGATTCACTTCTTCAACTTTTTCCACAGAGCTGAGATCCAACTTCGAGTTACCGAAAACTGTGATGTATTCCTTGGCTTGGGAGCCATTGGGATATTGAAACGTACTTTCGGAAAAAATGGCTTCGTGATCGGTTTTACGTTTCTCAGCATTGAGTTTGTACTGCGCGCCAAAGGAACCCAAAATCACCTGCAATCCGAAATAAACCAAAAGAACTCCGCAAAGAATGCGAAAGATCGGAATGTTAATTCCAAAAACCGAGTCCGCCAAAAAGCACAAACCAATAACAACGATTAAGATTCCCCAAAACATAGATCTCATACCTTTCCTTCCTGATTATTCAGTACAAGAATCTGATACCAAGATCGCTTAAAACAGAAAAGGGACCTTATTAAGGTCCCAAAATTTGATGCCGATTTGTTTGTTTCAGTCTCAATTCTATATTTTCAAACTAGATATTCTTTTCAGAACGTTTGAACTTACGAAGTTGCTCGGGCTGTTTGCCTTGCTCCTTCAATGCCTGAGGATCCCGGAATTGAAGTTGGTAAGAGTTAAATCCGTGACGATCAAAGAAGCGCACTACAGTTTCATCGCCTTCAGCCGCTGCTGCTGATACCGTAAGTTCCATATCAAAAATTGGACGATTGGCAGTCACGTGGATCGCACCCTCACCGTAAGCCCACTGGCCGTCGCCATTACCTAGTTTGTCGACTTGATAGTAAATGCGACCGTTATCAAATAGAGCGATACGAATTGGGTACTTATCACTGGTTTGCAAAATCTTAAGCTCATCGATTTTGTTTTCAGCTTGAGGCCAATCCGCTGAAGGATTCACGAATTGATTATAGAAGGCCTCATTGCGAGGATGCACCGTCAACTTGTCCCCTTGAGAACACGCTTGAAGGAAAAGACCCGAGATCATCAAAGCTGTCGTAATAACTAGTTTGTTCATGGGATTAGTTTAGAAAATAGAAACTCAAGGTCAACTGCAATGCCACTTGGTCTTGTAAATGAGAATAAAAAAAGGGAGCCTATTGGCTCCCTTTTTAGAGTTGATTCTGCTTCAGCTTGCGTGCCTTCCGGCACTCCAGCTCTTCCGGCTACCGCCGGGGACTAGCTGTCTACGAAGGCTTTCAACTTGTTCGAACGAGAAGGGTGGCGAAGCTTACGAAGAGCTTTTGCCTCGATCTGACGGATACGTTCACGAGTTACGTTGAAATCTTGACCTACTTCTTCCAAAGTATGGTCAGATTCTTCACCGATACCGAAACGCATACGAAGAACTTTTTCTTCTCTTGGAGTCAAAGTCGAAAGCACGCGACGAGTTTGCTCTGCCAAGTTCAAGTTAACAATGGCCTCTGCAGGATTGATAACCTTTTTGTCTTCGATAAAGTCGCCCAAGTGTGAATCTTCTTCTTCACCCACTGGAGTTTCCAAAGAGATTGGTTCTTTAGCGATTTTAAGAACTTTACGAACCTTATCAACTGGCATGTCCATTTTATCTGCGATCTCTTCAGGGGTTGGCTCACGGCCAAGCTCTTGAATAAGGTAACGAGATGTACGAACAAGTTTGTTGATCGTTTCGATCATGTGAACAGGGATACGGATCGTACGCGCCTGATCGGCGATCGCACGAGTGATAGCCTGACGGATCCACCAAGTCGCATATGTCGAGAATTTGTAACCACGACGATATTCGAACTTATCAACCGCTTTCATCAAGCCGATGTTACCTTCTTGGATCAAATCCAAGAATTGAAGACCGCGGTTTGTGTATTTCTTCGCGATAGATACAACGAGACGAAGATTCGCTTCAACCAATTCAGATTTCGCTGCATCGGCCTCACGCTCACCTTTCCAGATCGCTGTGTATGTTTCCTTAACCCATGTGTGGTTCATCTCAGTTTCAGAGTCCAAACGTTTGATACGGACTTCTGCTTCCTGAGCTTGCAGCACATAAGAACGGAATTTTTGATAGTTAAGACCTGTATCACGAGTCATGCGTGTCAGTTCTTTTTCGTTACTTTCGACAAGCTTCATACGCTCTGTCATCGCAACTACGTCTTTAGAGAACGTACGCTCAACACCGTCTTTGATACGACGACGAAGAGTACCGATACGGTTCACCAAGTTTTTGAACTTGATCACAACACGGTTGATCGTTTTACGGTTGAAGTTCACAGATTCAAACACAGCCATCAAAGTATCATTCATCGCAACGAGTTCTTTCATTGCTGCCTGACGAGCTGGCGTGTTCGTTTCTTCTTTACGAAGAACTTCGAACTGTTTCTGAGCTGCCTTTTGGTACTCAGTAACTTTACCGATCAATTCGTGAATTTTATCGATGTATTCCTTTTCATCGTATTGAGTTTCTTCATCCTCAAGACCACGGAAGATCGATTTAACTTTGATACGGCCTTCATCAAGACGCTTACCAAGTTGAATGATCTCGTATGTACCTAGAGGTGACAAAAGGATCGCACGAACGATTTCACGCTCCCCTTTTTCAATACGACGAGCGATCTCAACCTCACCCTCACGAGTAAGAAGAGATACGGAACCCATTTTACGTAAATAGAGGCGAACTGGGTCATTACCCTTAACGTCTTCGCTTTCTGCTTTTTCTTCTTCATCTACTTCTTCGTCGTCAGAATCTGGGCTTTCAAGGAAGTTTCCTTCGCCTTCTTCATCCTTCGAAGTTTCAGACAAGTCTGAAATAACTACACCCGCGCCCTCAAGGCCATGCATGAAC
>JAGIAF010000331.1 GCA_017745015.1 Bdellovibrio sp.
GGTTATAGATGATTAAACTCGCGGGGATCCAAACCGCACTCTGCTTAGTAAAGAATGCAAATACGAATGCTATCATCGCTAAAATTTTAAATAGATTCTGAAGAGTTGGACGAAGATAGAAATAAAGTCCCAATACCTGCATTAGCAGCGCAAGGCCATCGAGACGCCCCAAGGCCATCCAATTAAAAACCGGATACCACGAAAGCCACAGTAAAAGAGGCAATACAAAATGAATAGGCTTTCTTTCCTCATTTTTCCATTGGAAATAGAGCAGTGAAATTAGAACACCCACGCCAAACAGAGAAAGACTATTCAACAAACGAGCATTGAACAACCAGGCTTGTGGCGTCGACGCTGAAAGAGAAACTAAATACTGAAAGAATGGCGTATAGGAGAAGAAATTGTGCTGCTCAACTAAGTGAGCATTATACGGAAATATTCCTCTAAATAAAACTCGGATCTGATACAGAATTGTCGACTCACCGTATTCGACAACGTAGGGAAACCGTAGAATAGAGTATGTGCGAATGACTCCCGCAACATAGCAAAGCCCCGCATAAAAAAGGAGCGCTAACGTAACAGGTTTAACTTTCTTAAGCATAAAGTGGGCTATGGGGTGTTAGGGCATGACTGTGATGAGCCAGCAGCACAAGCTCCATCGCAAGTTTTATATTTAAAGTTTGGCACATCAAACGTGGCGTGCGTCCCAGGTATATTTGCCCCCGGAAAACTCGGAAAACCAGGAATACTGTTAATCTTCGAAATTGCGGGGATAGTTACAGTGGTACCCGAAGATCCCGGCATACTTCCAACGGGAGCAGATGCGCCATATGTAAAGGTCGTTCCAGAAAATCCACTATATCCCCCATAACCAGCATAAGCTGGAAAGCTAGGAATACTTGCTGAAGGAATCGATATCGTTTGGGTCGTTGTAGATGCTACACAAATTCCAGTATTGCAGGTTGATAAAGACGAATATCCACCATATCCCTCACATCCCTGCTTCGTAATTTTATAAAGCGGAGTACACGACGCAGTTCCACCCGCACTTTGTACCAATTGAGTTCCACCACCTGGACACAAACTTCCAATAGCTTTATTTAAAGTTGAACAAGCCCACGAACCACCACTCATAACTTGGATGTCATTTGCGTTCGGGCAAAGAGTCAACCCAACTGCATCCGCATAACAAGTCACAATTCGACCACTGTTGGGCATACTGTTAGTAAGAATGAAGTATACACGCCCAACATCCTGAGCACGCATATCAATAAAGTCTTTAGCTTGAGTGCCCGTTGCTGCCGACGGAGATAGCTTCACTCTCAAGGTAGCCATATAAACTTGCTCAGTACCAGGGCGCGGAATAGTTGTAATCAGAGTCGGGTTAAAGGCACGGATCCAATCGACCCGAAGAGAGTAACCAGGAATGTTAGTTCCATCTGCAATAACGACTTTTTGATGAGCGGAATCATTTCCATCCAACCAAAATTTCACACGGACTGATGGCTGAAGAGTTCCTGAAACAGCGTCGGTAACTGTTGGACCGAACGTAGTTGTTTCGATCATCTTCTGGCAAACTTCCGGAGAAGAAATAATAGATTGAAGATTTTGAACCACCGCCGCACGTTCAAATTGCAAACGCACGTTACCCATCTGTTTATTGGAATTGGAATTCATCTCGGCCAATATTAAGCCAAGAATGCTGGCAAGCCCAAAACCGACAAGTACCTGTATTATGCTCATTCCCGCCCCTGTACCAGTGTATCAAAAAAATAAGGCCTCTCATACAATGAAACCACTGGAGCAAAATTTAGTAAATACTTTAATATCTGTGACTCAGACGAAAACACAGGGTTGTTTTCTATTTTTTAGGCAAATAAGAACGCGTTTCCAATTAGACGCTAACTGATCCCTAAGAGCTGTTTTCTCTGAGAGATCAGTCATTCTAACTATTTATTTTTTTAACACGATCTTCACAGGGCAATGATCAGAACCCATCACATCAGGACAATGTGCGGCGGCCTTCAAACGATCAGAGGCTTCCTTATTCACGAGGAAATAATCCAAACGCCAACCGATATTCTTCTCGCGAACTCCAGGGCGATAGCTCCACCAAGTGTAATGTTCTGGACCTTGTTCAAACTTACGGAAGCTATCCACCCACTCTAACTTCTCGAGGAAACGAGTCATCCACGCGCGTTCTTCAGGAAGGAATCCCGCGTTCTTCGTGTTAGTCTTAGGATTGCGAAGATCAATTTCTTTGTGAGCGATGTTGAAGTCGCCGCAGATAATGACCTCGCGGCCTTTCTTGCGCAAAGCTTGTAGACGCTTCTCCGCAGCGGCACAGAATTCAAGTTTGTATGGTAAACGCGTGTGTTCGCGCTGGCTATTTGGAAAATAACTGTTCACAACTGTAAACGGCCCAAAATCAGCCTCAAGCCAACGGCCTTCGCTATCGAACTTAGGTATACCTAACCCCACGCGAACATCATCTGGCTCTTTCTTAGAATAAAGAGCCAGACCCGAATAACCAGGCTTTTCAGCGAACGCCCATGAAGAATGGTATTTTGCGGGATGATAGAATTCTTGATCTTTTTGAATCACGTCATCGGTGATCTTAATTTCTTGCAGACAGACGATATCGGCTTTTTCTTTTTCAAACCACTCGCGAAAGTTCTTTTTATGAACTGAACGCAGACCATTTACATTCCAGGAAATCAATTTCATCTCAGCACCTAACAATTTGGAATATTATAGCAGAAACATTCCAATTTGCTAGGCGCCGTTCGTCTTGCACCTTTATTAAATCCCTTGAAGAGCCTTTTTAATCGTCTCTTCCAAAGAAGTCGGGGAACGACCAAGAAGTTTTTTAAGATCATCGCTAGTTGTATAAAGATCTCCTCTAGAAATTCCGACGTCAGAATCTGAAAGCATCTCAGCTACAGGTTTTGGCAATCCGAAACTTAGTAGCAACTGAGCGTACTCACCCGCAGGCATATCTTGGTACTCTACCTTTTTACCGCTCACTCGAGAGATCACCGCCGCAAGCTCCTGCATAGTGAAAGCCTCACCGCCCAACTCATAAGTTGGATTGTTCTTCGCTCCACCCAAAAGCACCGTCACGGCCGCTGCCGCGTAATCTTGTCGAGTTGCTGCACTGATATTTCCGTTTTTCGCGGCCCCCGCAATACCACCACTCGCAATCACATTTTTTAATTGGCCTGTGTAGTTTTCGATGTACCAGCTGTTGCGTAAGAATGCGTGCTGAATTCCGGATTCTTGAATCATTCTTTCTGTTGCAAGATGTTCCGTCGCCAACATCATTTTGCTTTTATCCGCATTCAGAATACTCGTATAGGCAATGAACTTCACATTCGTTTTTTTAGCAGCACTCAAAATATTTGCGTGTTGGGAGACGCGCTGACCAACCTCACTGCCTGAGATCATCATCAATTTGTCGACATTACGAAGAGCAATCTCCAAAGTCTCCGGTGCTGTATAATCGGC
>JAGIAF010000332.1 GCA_017745015.1 Bdellovibrio sp.
TAAATAACCTAGTCTAAATCCAGGAGTCGATACCCGACTCCTGCCTCTGTTTCGATAAGATCTGGAATATCCTCGCGGGTTTTAAGCTTCTTTCTAACCGCCCCTACATACACTCGCAAATAATGGGTGTGCTCAACAGAATTTGGCCCCCAAATCTCATTCAAAAGCATTCGGTGAGTGACGACCTTCCCTTTATGCTTCATTAAAACCTTCACGATATTAAACTCTGTCGCAGTAAGTTTAATCATTTCCCTATCAACTAAAACAGTATGACCTGGTATATCCACCACCAAAGGGCCACTACGCAGTTCCGTCTTATTATCGACAGCTCCATTTGAATGTCGAAGCGCCACTCTCATGCGCACCAGAAGCTCTGGCACACTAAAAGGCTTGGTAACATAGTCATCAGCCCCGCCATCAAGAGCCGCGATTTTATCCTCATCAGCGTTCTGAACCGTAAGAACGATCACAGGAACTTGAGACCATTCTCGAATCTCTTTAAGAACTGTAAGACCATTTTTATCTGGGAGGCCTAAATCTAAAAGCACGATTTCCGGTCTCAATGAGGCGACCAAGGATAAACCCTCTTGACCACTGGAGGCTTCATCAACATGGTAAAAGCTCGCTTCCAAACTCACGCGAAGAAGTTTACGAATTGCACTTTCATCGTCGACCACTAGCACTTTACGTAGGTTTTTGTCTTTCATGTCGCCGTCTCCATCAATGCTGCTGGTGGAGTTACATAAGGTAAATCAATCACGAACTCAGCCCCCAAACGATCTTGTCTGTTACGAGCATAAACCCGGCCCCCATGTGCTTCAACAAAAGCCTTTACGATCGCAAGTCCCAAGCCAACGCCTCCCGCCGGACTCCCCGGAACTCGATAAAATGCTTCAAATATTTTTTCCAGGTTCGCAGTTGGAATTCCGGGACCCTCGTCGATGACTTTCAATCGAACCCATTGACCTTCTCGTGTTAAATGAATCGAAATTTGCGTTTTCTCCGGAGCATATCGAGACGCATTCACAATCAAATTAGAAATAGCATGCTCCATCAGGCGCTCATCGATTTGCAAAAAACAAATTGGAACATCCAAACTCAGATTGATCTGATGAGATTGTACTAGCGACTTAACTTTAGCCACAATGGTCTCGATGACATCACCAAACTCGACCCACTGTTTTTTCGGCTTAAGAACTCCTGAGTTCAAACGCGACATATCCAATAAGTTCTCAACAACCTGATCCAGTCTTCGAGAAGACTCCACAACAGCTTCTATCAACTCATTTCTGACTTCCGTGGTCGGACTGACCTTGGCATCCTGCAGGGCCGATGCAGATACTATTATCGCCGTTAAAGGAGTACGAAGCTCATGGGAAACAGAGTTCAACAATGCTTGATGAAGTTTCTCTGATGCTTCCAATAACTTCACATCTTGCAAACGCGTTTGTAACTGCAAACGCTCTAAAGACATCGCAAGTTGACTTGCTACAGTCTCCAGGAGGTTTTCTTGATCTAAAGAAAGGCCTTGAGACTTTCGAGGATAATAAAGCATAACGCCTACCAGGGCGTTTTTGCCCTTCAAAGGCAGACTCAAACATCTGGACTCCGCCAGAGTATCCGTTTTCCATCCTGCTTTCTTTTTATTTTCAAATGACCACAGCGACAACGCCAGATCTTTCTCGTCCAACTTTGCAGCGTTATAAGTTCGACGTTCCAAATTTCCCGTTGGATCAACCAGCAGTATTTTCACTTTACCATTTAACATGGCTTCAAGATTTTGCTCAGCTGAAAGACAAGCCTCCGTCTCAGTAACAGCCGTTGCCATATCTTTCACGAGCTCATACAAGGCGCGATTAAATTGATCTCGTTGTACGAGATCTCGATCTCGACGACGAATCTTCGCAGTAAGAAAGCCTCCCATCAACGCAACAAAGAAGTACGCAAAGCACATCATCACATCTTCTGGCGCTGAGATATGCGTTGTAAATAACGGGGGAATAAAAAGGAAATTCCAAACGAACACACTCAATGTAGCCGCAAATAAAATAGGACCCAGTGTGGTGATGAATCCCATCAACAAAATACCCATCAAGAAAATAAAGCCAACAGCTCGATAACCAAGATAGGGATTTACAACTTCACTCAAAATGCTGATGCCGACAATAAACCAAAAGGTATTCCAATAGGAAGCACCCGGAGCATAAAGCGCCGGAGGAGTCCGGCGCATGTTTTTTTCCTTTTTCTGCTCTTCTTGACGGATAACGTGAACATCCACTGAACTCGAAGTTTGAACCAATTGATCTAACAAAGACCCACGTCGATTCAAAATATCCCACCAATGTCGTTCCGGGCGACCCATGATAATCTGCGTAACATTGCGTTCATGAGCCATTCGCTGAATTGCCTGAGCAATATCCACATCTCTCACCGCAACAACTTCGGCACCCAACTCTCGCGCCAACTCTAAATTCTTATGTAACATACCTTCATCATTCGAATCCAACTGAACACCAACATCAACATAGAGAGCAATCCAAGGTGCTTCCAAATGATAAGCCATGCGCCGTGTGGCTCGAATTAATCTTGCTGAATAAGGACTATGTCCTACAGCCACAAGCAATCGCTCTTGCGTATTCCAAGGCCCCACGACTCTTTGAACAAGCATTTGATCTTGCAAATCTTGATCAACTTTTTCAGCAGTATAACGAAGGGCCAACTCGCGGAGCGCATGCAGATGAGTTTCCTTAAAAAAATTCTCTTCTGCCTTCGCAACTCGATCACCTTGATAAACTTTTCCTTCTTGAAGTCTTTTCCGCAAATTCTGTGCGCTGATATCCACCAACTCGATTTGTTGCGCTCGATCTACAACCGAATCTGGAACACGCTCAAAAACTCGCACCCCCGTAATCTGTTGAACTAGATCCGAGCGACTTTCAATGTGTTGTACGTTGATTGTCGTATAAACATTAATGCCCGCCTCAAGCAGCTCTAAGACATCTTGATATCTTTTGGGATGACGAGATCCTGGTGCATTGGTGTGTGCGAGTTCATCTACCAGAACCAGATAAGGACGTCGTTCTAAGACGGCGTCGAGATCCATCTCCTCAAGAACTGTTTCTTTATATTGAATTTTTTTACGCGGAATCGTCTGAAGACCTAATACCAGCTCTTCCGTCTCTTTACGCCCATGAGTCTCTACAACGCCCACAACCAGATCGGCACCTTGGCGTACTTGCTCTTGCGCAGCCTTGAGCATTGCAAAGGTTTTCCCAACTCCAGGACACATCCCAAAAAAAATTCGCAGATGCCCCTTACTCAGGGCCTCTTCTTCTTTTTGAATCCCCTCTAAGAGGCGATCTGGATTCGGGCGATAATCATCACTCATAATTTATGATCCAATGCCAGATTTAGCTTTAACACATTGACTCGGGGCTCTCCTAGAAAACCCCACTGACGAGGCTCAGTATATTCC
>JAGIAF010000333.1 GCA_017745015.1 Bdellovibrio sp.
CTCCTGGCGTGTTCCCTCGGGAGCCAAGGCAAAACGTTCGCCTTTGGCGATACGTGATTCAGCAGCTTTGTAAACTTTGAACACTTCTTCACGACGTTCACGGGCAATCGGTAAAATTCCCGCACGGCGCATCCCCGCCCCGAAAATAGGAATTTTGAAAAGCTCAATCTTCGCGCCGAAACGGAAGCTCCCCAGCCATCCCGCCATCGCAAAAATATCAAAGAAGCTCGTGTGATTAAATACGAAGATAAATCCCCCTGGAGGAAGAGTCTCAAGACCTTTCACCACGACCTTCACACCAAACATACGACACACATTTTTTGTCCAAAAATAAACGATCTGATCTTCGAACCAGCGATTGTTCACCGTTAGATTGGCGATAATCATCAATGCCGAAACGAATGCCGTGAAGATTGGTAGTAGGATCACTGCCAACAAAGAACGAGGATAAGATAACAATTTTAAAAACATGAATTAACTCTCAGGAAAAAGACGTTTGCGAGCCGCGATTCGTTGGCGTTCTTTGTACGCCTCGTGCTCCGACGGACCCGATAAAATACTTTGATGGGCCGACTGATCCATAATCTGCACTTCAAACGGATAAAAGAAACTGAACGCCTCTTTACTGCCTGTCGGCTTGATATGAATCAACTTACGGGAAATGAATTTAATAAAGCGATAATCTTGGCCCGAGAAGAAGTTCTCTTTACGGAAGAACTTCGCATTGTCTCCGGCCTCTTGAATCTTTTGATCGAAAGCCGCTTGAATACTGCCTTCATCCAAAGTGTCCAAGCGTTGCGCAAGTTCATCACACACCGTTAAGAAGGTCTCGACAGGATATAAATTGTTAGAACTCTGGTCCGGCATGATATGCGGGAAGCTGATGACGTTTTCCTGCACCAAGAAGCGAACAACTTGGAAAGTATCAAACAGATTGCGCGTTACAAAGCGTACGCCCAGTTTATCAAAAATCTTCATCGCCAAAGCATCGGGCTTTGCAAGAAGCTTGATCACAGTACTCGAAGACGTTTTGAACGGCTTCACTTCAAACCCCAGAAGCTCAATAGACTCCGACTTCGCACCGGAACTTTTCAAAAAGGTGCGATGAGTGTTGCCATCATGGAAAATGCAATTTTGAAACGGCGTCAGAATTTGCGATTGAATTTCTTCTGAGAACGAACTGAACAGATCATTTTCAGCATGCACGAAAACATGCATGCCACGTAAAATCGCACAGGCCCAACGCTGAAGGTTCTCTTGATCCGGATCAGCAGAGCTAGCGTAAAGAAGCAACTGACGAATGTCTCCGAGCTTTTTAGGATCCAAGAAGAGCTCCGGAACATCTGCGTCCTTAAAACCTAATTTTTCCAACATCAAAACCAACGCGCGGCGATGATAATACCAAAGCTTCTCAACATCACTGTTTTGATTGATGTCAAAACCATAGCTCAAGAGAAAGGCTGAGGCCGCCTCGAGAGAGTGAATATTGAGTTTAGGCATATCAATGGCAGAGCTGCCGCCGACGACTGAACCTAGAGTGGAAGAATCAAATAAGAAACGTTGAGACATTATGCTCTTATCTTTCAACTGATAGGCGCCATGAGCAAGACGCGAAGCGCATAAACTGGATCCTTTAAATGTTGATGGCGAAGGCTTTGCACTTTTGCCATCAATATGTCGATATCCTGTCCTTATTGCAAATCACAAAACCCGTCATCCCAATCCCGAGCACTCATCGTCGCCGCCGGATATTTCATAAGACGCTCTGATAATACCCGCGAGCAACGCTTTAGTTGCAAACCCTGCAAACGGACTTTCTCAACCGCCACCCCGAAGGTTTGTTACCGTCAAAGAAAACGTCATATCAATCCACTTATATACGGAACTATGGCCAGCGGAATCTCCCAGCGAAGACTTGCCTTCCTATTGAAGATAAATCGAAAAACTGTCATTCGCAGGCTTCTCTTTTTGGGGATCACATCAGATGGCGTATCAAAGCAACTACGCTCTGAGTATCCCTTAGCGACGGATGTTCAATTCGACGAACTAGAAACTTTCGAGCACAGCAAGCTTAAACCACTGTCCGTGATAACGGCGGTTGAAACCGAAACTCGGCGGATCTTAGGGTTCCGAGTGGCACGTATGCCAGCCAAGGGACTCTTGGCAAAAAAATCCGTTAAAAAATATGGTAAACGAATAGATGAACGGCAAAAATGTCGAAGACAATTATTCGAAGAAATAAAGCCGTTCCTAACAGATAATTGCATTTTAAGGTCTGATGAAAATCCTCACTACAAAAATGATGTTAAAAAGTTCTTTCCGAATTCTGAACACAAGACCTATCTCGGCAGACAAGGGTGTGTCGTTGGCCAAGGCGAGTTGAAGGCCGGAGGATTTGATCCACTATTTAGCCTGAATCATACTTACGCGATGAAAAGAGCCAACGTGAATCGGCTATTTAGGAGAACTTGGAATACAACAAAGAAGCCTGAACGACTGGCATTGCATCTGGCGGTGTATACGCTCTATCACAATGAGTTTTTGATCTGGAATAAAGCGAGATAAAAAAATCCCGGGGCCTACGTGGCCCCGGGTTTTTTGGCATCAACAATTAAAGGGTCCAGTTTAGTTAAAAAGCGAGCAGGATGGGATTTTGAAAGTACCCAAAGTCACAACTTGGTTTGCCGCAACAGAAGTATCAACTGACTTGTAGTTTTGGAACACCACCGCACCTGTTGCCAATGAGTTGTTATAAGAACCTTGGATTTGCATCACGCCATATTCGTCTTGGAATACGACGTTAAATGTGCGACTTGATGTATTTACAGAACCACTCACAACAGATTTCAATTCAATATTATATGGCTGAATCACTTTGCCGTTGTCCGTCTGACCTACGAACGAATCCGTGATTTCAAACAGCACACTTGCAGCTGTGCTGACTTGACCTGCACTGTTAGCTTTCAAGTTTAAAGTCATTTTCACACCATCTTGTTGGATTCTGCCAAAGCTTGAGGCTGGCAATGTCGCCGTCACAAGAATTTTAGTAGCTTGCTCAAGATTAGAGCTAGTCACATACCCTGTCGCAGCTTGCCCACTAGAGCATGTCGCTGAAGTAGTGATGCTACCGCCTCGACCAGCCACCTTTGCCGCAGCACTATCTTTTTTAGCACATGCTGTAAGACCCATAGAGATCATAAGCAACGCACCCAAGATTGTTTTAGTAAAGATTGACTGATTCATAAAGCCTCCAATGATTTTATGTAGAGGCAAGGTCCGGACCAGACAAGGCCCGCTTATATGCGATTTGAGAGTGAAATCACGTCTCAGATTGAGACACGGGCACCCCTCCTGACAATTTAGGGATGCGACTGTCTAAAGTGGAATCAAAAGAGTTTCTACCAAGGTCGACCTTGGGGGTTATCCAGAACGATACTGCCATTCTTAATATCTATAAAATAAGAGATTCCTTGG
>JAGIAF010000334.1 GCA_017745015.1 Bdellovibrio sp.
GAACAGAGGCTTAATCTTAGAAGCGTACGGTTCCGCAAAGAATGACAAATAGACCATTAGAAGCCCTAGGATCGTCGCTAATACCAGCCCACTAGGAGCAAGGAAAGCGTGAACCAGGAAGATATTAAGCATAACTGGGGCTAGGATAACCAAAGCCAGAGGAACAAACATTCCCGAAAGCAACATGAGCCCACAAACAGTCTCTACGATCTTTAAAAAAGGCATGAAGTAAATACTCGCTTCCAAGCCCGCATTGAAGGTCACAAGACGCTCAGGCAAATCCGGAGGCACCGGAGCCAATTTCAAAAGTCCCACAAGACCCGAAGCAAAAAACACAAAGCCAAGTAACAAACGCGCGATCAAAGGCAATTTGGATTTCATAGATGCGATACTCCTTTTTGAACATTTTAATAACAAATTGCTCTGCTTGAATAGCAAGAAGATACTTATTTCAACGGAGGTCCTATGGCTAAACTGGGTGTTTTCAACTCTATTTCAATCGATGGATTTTTTACGGACGATAAGTCCGATATGAGCTGGGCCCATGCCTCTGCACCAGACCCTGAATTCAACCAATTTGTATCCAACAATGCCAGCCACGACGGCATTCTGCTCTTCGGAAGAAAAACTTATGAAATGATGGCGGCGTACTGGCCGACTCCTCAGGCCATGAAGGATATGCCCGCAGTCGCTAAAGGAATGAATTCCATGCAGAAAGTGGTCTTTTCAGAAACCTTAAAAGAAGCCTCCTGGGAAAATACGCGGCTGTTTCGGGGGAACCTGGTGGAAGAAGTCAAAAATCTCAAAAGCCAATCTGAAAAAGACATCGTCATTCTTGGCAGTGGCTCTATCGCGTCTCAACTTGCAGAGGCGAGACTTATTGATCAATATCAAATGGTCGTTGTTCCCATCTTACTCGGAAAAGGACGAACACAGTTTGAAGGCGTGACTCACCATCAAAACCTGCTTCTGACTGAATCAAGATCCTTTAGGAAAGGAAATATTTTTTTGAGCTATTCAGTAAACTAAGTTAGAACGATCCCTAAGGGGACTACTGACTATGACTGATGCACAAACCATAAATTCATTTCTTCATTTTGTGTTCTTAGGCTTCGTGGCCCTGTTTCCACCAGTGAATCCCGTGGGATCTGCGGTGGTTGTTGAACCTTTCTTGCACTATTTGGACAAAAAGCAGCGCATGCAGGCGGCCTTTATGATCGCCTCCTATTGCCTGACCCTTTGTATCCTCAGCGCCCTGATTGGCGGCGCTTTCTTTAACTTCTTTGGGATTTCTCTCCCGGTTGTACAAATGGCCGGCGGTATTTTGATTTGCAAAATGGGTTGGGGCATTCTCAATGCCGACAATGAAGAAAGAGAGAAAAGTGCCAGCGTAGTACCGGCGGACACTAGTAAAGTCCAATCGATGCTGTTTTATCCCTTAGCCTTCCCGATGACTACAGGAGGAGGAACGATCTCAGTTCTTTTGGCTCTGAGCGCGAACAGCTACGACCCGGAGAAACTCAGCCACACCTTTAAGATGCTGGCCCTCATTACCTCCTGTGTTCTGATGGCATTGGCAATTTTCGTTTGTTATTACTATGCGCCCTCAATCTTGAAGCGCCTCGGAAAGCAAGGCTACCAAGTCGCCAATCGACTGAGCGGCTTTTTAACTTTCTGTGTAGGTTTACAAATCTTCGTCAACGGCCTAACGGGCATCATTCACAGCTTTAAATAAGCACCCACCCAAATAAAAGAAGGCTGCCTTCTTAATCAGAAGACAGCCTTAGGTAGTCTTTAGGATTATCTAAAGAGCAGGAAATTGTAACCTTGATCAGAAAGGATCGCCAGATAGCGACCTGCTACTGCTTGTGGGAAATCATTCGAATTTGCTTTGGCTTGATATTCAACGATCAGCTGATAGCGCTGTTCGATGTCCATCATTTTTACTTCTTTCTGCAATGCTTGCTCAGCAACTACGAATGCATAAGCGCTCATATCTCTGTTTGTTGACTTCAAGAAGTCATCATCTTTTCCAGCGATAAATAATTTATAGTACTTTGAGCCCTCAGCATCGGCCGCGCGGAAACCAAGGTTCGCCGCTGCCAATTCTTTACGGTATTGATCTGGGATCGTGTCACGGATCTTAGTCATCATTTTACCGAATACCGCGCGCGCACGACTTTGTTCCGTCATTCCGCTGTATTTTTTATTGAAATCCAAAGACATTTGCATCAACACGTCGCTGGAAAACTTGCGGCATGGGAGTTCGTTTTGGATTGCATACCCTAAGATATCAAACACTGCAGTTAGCATATCTTTATATGCTGGCTCCGACACTCCACCCGCACGAACATTATTATATTGATCCGTGAAGAAGTTAATCAAAGTCACCAAGTAGCTTGTTGAAGTGTAAGAACCACTCGTGCGCAATGTAGCGACGAAGTCCTTAACTTGCTCTTTCAGCTGATTGCCTGCGAATTTCTCTTGAACGGACCCCGGTGCGCTGGCCTCTGCACGAGACACCCACAATTGAACTGGATCCAATTTGTCTTTCAGAAGCGCATCGATATTACGTTTGCACGAATATTCTGGCTGTCTTTGTCCTAAGATAAGTTTCGGAGCTTCTTTAGTGGAAATCGCTTTGATTTCCATTGCTGCTTCACCCCCCATGGCCTCTGCAAGGATTTCAATCGCTGCGATGGAAACTTGAGTGCTGAAGATCTCAGAACTTACGGCTTGCATAGATTCATCAATGTTCAATCCAGTCAGCTGACGAACTGGGATGCGTTCGTTCTTATCTGTGATGATTGCTGTCGAATAAATTTTAATGCGACCCAATTTTGATTTAGCTTCCAAACGGACAAGTGGAAGAGATTTCGTCAATTCTAAGCGATAAATATCGCCCCCTGTTTGACGAGTCACTTGATCCACACGACCAATGCCTTCAAATGTCGGCTGATTTGGAGGTGGATTCGGTGAAGATGGAGGAGCCGGCGGCTTCGGCAAATCCGCAGCTGCCAGAGGAGACAACGTCTGTCCCGCTTGCGCCAAAGAAGCGCTTAAAAACGTACATAATAAAACCTTACTTAGTTTCGGATACATCTCTAACCCCTTTCATGGAGATAAAATACTTTGGATTCGTTTTATTTTATTAAACCCGTCTGTTCAATTTACCGTTTCTTCACATTCAAAACTGCGCTGACATCTTTACTCGAATGGCCGCATTTTGCCCGTAAAGATCTTCAACGAATCTCACCACTCCATCGGAACTCATCGATGAAGTCAGATAAACCGTATACACTGGAGTGATTTTGTTCTTCGGAATTGGCAGCTCCGTAGACTTCGAAAGAACTTCTCCTGGGCGCGCCATCAATGATTCGATGGTTTTACGATCCCAAGGTGTGTCCTCTAACAAATACTCAGCAAGATCCAACGGCTTCTCTAGACGAATACAACCGGAACTAAGTTGGCGC
>JAGIAF010000335.1 GCA_017745015.1 Bdellovibrio sp.
GTGTGAATGCAGAGCTTTTGGAGCTGAACATGAAAGGCGTTACTTTCCACGCCCACATCGAAAAACTGACAGAATTGTCTGCGACAGGTTTGAGCGATGTGGAGTTCTTAAGCCAAACTTCTGCTAAAGACGTAAAACGTCCTTTGGCGAAGTTTGCTTCGGGTGGTGAGTTGAGCCGTATCTTACTGTCTTTGAAACGTGTTGTGGGCTCTAGCAATCAACCTCGTACCTACTTGTTCGACGAAGTCGATACAGGTGTGTCAGGTGAAACAGCGGAAAAAGTCGGCCGTAAACTTAAGACTATTGCAAAAGGCCAGCAGGTTATCTGTGTGACTCACTTGCCACAAGTCGCAGCTTTCGGTGACACTCACTTCTTTATCCAAAAATCGCCAAATAAAGACTCTGTGGCGATGTTGGTCTCTGAGTTGAAGCAAAAAGATCGCGTGCAAGAAATTGCTCGTTTGATCAGTGGTGAGAAGATTTCCAAAACGTCTCTTGCCCACGCGGAACAATTGCTTACGGAAGCAAAGTAGCCCTGTAATATCACAATTTGCCCCGATCCTCCGTCCTTCCTAAAATAGGGAAAACGACGGAGGATTTCTATGATTCTGGTGATGGGTGCGACGGGGCAAGTAGGTTCTAAAATCGCGACACAACTTCTTTCCGAAGGACACGAAGTTCGCTGTGTGGCCCGTCACTTTCCGAATAAAGGGCTCTTTGCCGGTGCAGAACTATGGCAGGGTGATGCCAATGAAGTTTCCTTCCTTGAAGATGCCATGCGCGGTTGCTCCGCGGTGTTTGTGATGATCCCACCGAATATCTCATCTCCAGAAATTCGTTATTATTATAATAAATTTGGCGAAGTCGCTGCGGAGTGCATCGAGGAAGTCGGTATCAAGAAAGTTGTTAATCTTTCCAGCGTCGGTGCAGACCTCGAAAGCGGCACGGGTCCGATCTTAGGTTTACATGATCAAGAAGCTCGCCTAAATGAGATCACTCACGCTGATATCGTTCACTTGCGCCCGACTTCATTTATGGAAAACTTGCTCTCGGGAATTCCTGCGATTATTGCTATGAATCGCTTTTTTGGAACTGTGCCCGAAGATGCACCGGTGGACTTGGTCGCGACAAAAGATATCGCCGCTCGAGCTGCATTCTTACTCGCCAACCCTCATTTCAAATCTCACAATGTGGAATACATTCTGGGAGAACGAACTTTAACCTATAGAGAGATCATTCGTGTTCTGGGGCAAACTATTGGCAAGCCAGACCTCGAATACGTGGAAGTGCCCGATCAAGAAATGCGCAACTATTATATCGGCGCGGGAATGTCTCAAAGCATGGCGGATGCGATGATCGAGATGAGCAATGCCTTTGGCAACGGCTCGATTATGTCCACAACGGCTCGAGATAATACAAATACCACGTCTACTTCAATAGAAGCGTTTGCGCGCACGACATTTATGGATGCGTACAATAAAGCGTTGTCCAGTGATGCTGCTCGCCGATCCGGCCCAACCTCGGAAGCCAGACCTTAGTCGAAGCTGATGGGTCCCCCCATTCAGATAGATAAGGTTTCCTCCGATAAATCCCTAGATGAAGCGATTAGCATTTCTAGGGATTTTATTTTCTATCGTTCTTGCAGCACTCGTACAACATTTTGGCGCGAGTGATGTTTCTCTTTCCCGTGAAGTGCAAAGCACTGAGCTTGCTTCGCATGATCCTGAATCTACCGATATCGGTTCGACACCTTATGTATGTCAAGGCGGCACTCCACCTGCAATGCTCACAAGTTTGACGACGGAAGATCAATTAGACTGGTGGTCGGTCAAACCTGATCAAGTTGCCAATGCTCCCTGCAAGAATCATTATCCACCGACAGATCAAGTCATGCTGGACGCTTTGAAGCCGTCTTCTCTTGGCAAAGAATCTGCACTGATTAACGGAATCTCTTTTAAAGATGAAGATCCTAAGCTCTTGCAGCTCTTCCGTGACTTGCACACTTATGATGTCAGTAAAGTGGGGGCCCCACCCTTGATTCTTAAGTCTGCTTGCACGAAAGTTCTTTGCGCCGTTAAAGAAATCTACGGTCAACGCGAAGGCGTGCAAATCCTCTATATGCTCTCAAAGTTTGGTTTCAACGGTTCTCACCTGCGTACGGCTGCGGCCTCCCTCTGGAAGTCCACGGAGCTCGATGACGTGTTGACCGCTCTTTCAGACTATCCAGATGAGCTTTATCCTTTGGATTATAATCGCAAACTTGTCCACTACACTCGCGGCAAGCGCATGCCATTGCCGGAAGGTGAAAGTGTCGCAAATTCCACCATGGAGATTTACGACATGTGGAATGATCTTACTCAAGCAGAGCGCCAACAAAGTCTTTTGCATGAACTTGGTCACGTCGTGGCCCGCAAGGACAATGTTGATGAATCCAAAGGTTGGTACGATGTTGCCGGCTGGAAAGAGCGCACTCGCACTGTGAATGGCAAAGTCATTAAAGACTACGTCCTTGCAGATCGTAGCAAAGCGGTTTCCTTGTACGGTATGACGAACTCTCATGAAGATTTCGCAGAAAGTGTCGTGGCTTATCGTTTCGGCGCCGCAAATTTCAAAACTTCTCAAGCAGGAAAGTATGCATTCCTTAAAGATCACGTCTTTGATGGAAAAGAGTATCTGACCGCGGATTCATGCAGAACTTCAAAATCCCGCACGGAGCAACGCAAAGAAACCAACAACCAAGTTTACAACAAGGTTTTAGCCAGTGCCCAAAAGAGAGCCAACAATCTTGACAGCGATATGACTGAAAAAGCGCAAAACATCTGCTTAGATACATTGGTGAAGAGCATGGCTGGCGAAGCTGGCTCCTCTTCAACTTGTACAAGTCGCGCTCTGCAAGGCTTGCAGTTATTGAAAGCTTCACGTTTTAAACGTCCCAAAGTAGATATCACTCTTTTAAGCGATCAACAGTTAGACCGTGTCGCATTGAAGCCAGAGACCGAAAAAGAGTTCAATCGTTTGGTTCGTAATCTTTTTGCAAAAAACCTGACACAGTCTATTGCCTCTAACGAGCGCGATCCTGCGTCGAGCAATCTCTATAAAAGCGGTGGCACTCCGGCCAAGGGCTGCGAGCAGTGGGCCACCTTTGCACAAACTCAAATTAGCAATAGCGATCTTACCCAACCATTGCGCGACAAAGACAAAAATTACTTTGTCAGCAACCGCCGCTATGAGCGCGTTCATGACTTCATGACAAAATCTTGTCTAAGCACGATTCAAAGCGCAGGGCGCCTTGATTTAGGGATCCTTCAAAACTTACCCTAGTTATATATGAAAAAACCTCTTTGGCTATTTCTTGGTCTTCTTGGAGTCTCTTGTATGCACAAGTTCCCTTCCGACTATCCGCGCGCTGAAAAGAAACCTTTTGTTATGGAAAAACATGGTGATAAGCGCACGGATGATTATTAC
>JAGIAF010000336.1 GCA_017745015.1 Bdellovibrio sp.
TTGATCAAGTGGATTGTTCCGTCGATCACTTCGCCTAAGTTGTGAGGCGGAATGTTGGTGGCCATACCTACGGCGATACCAGAAGAGCCATTCACCAAAAGATTTGGGAATTTTGCTGGCAACACCAATGGAATTTGCAAAGAGTCGTCGTAGTTCGGACCGAAGGCTACTGTTTCTTTTTCCAAATCATTCAGTAGTTCTTCCGCCATTGGAGTCATACGGATTTCCGTGTAACGCATGGCTGCCGCGCTATCGCCGTCGATGGAACCGAAGTTACCTTGACCATCTTCAAGCGGGTAGCGAAGAGAGAAATCCTGGGCCATACGAACCATCGTTTCGTAAACAGCCGAGTCACCATGCGGATGGTATTTACCGATTACGTCACCCACCACACGGGCAGATTTCAAATACGGTCTGTTATGACGGTTGTTCATTTCACTTTGAGCAAAGAGAACGCGGCGATGTACCGGCTTCAAACCATCACGTACATCGGGAAGTGCACGACCAACGATAACTGACATCGAGTACTGAAGGTATGCTCCACGCATTTCCTTACTGATATCGACTAACGTGACGCCTTTTTCTTGATTACTATTTTCCATATTCAATCACCAATACTTAAAAATTAAACGTCTAGGCTGCGAGCAAGAAGAGCATTGTCGTGGATAAACTGACGACGCGGCTCAACCATTTCACCCATCAAGATTGAGAATGTTTCATCGGCCGCTACGGCGTCTTCGATTGAAACTCTTAGAAGAGTTCTGTTTTCCTTGTTCAGTGTAGTTTCCCACAACTGCTCCGGATTCATCTCTCCCAATCCTTTATAGCGCTGGATATAGATTCCTTTTTTAGTGGATTCCATCACGTGTTCGTAGAAGTCATTGTAGCTTTCGAATTGAATTTCGTTTTCGCCTTCAATGATCGTCAATGGCAACGTGCTGATCGCTTGAATCTCTGACCAAATTCTACGAAGCTCGATCATCTCTGAAGAACGCAAGCTTTCCGTGCTGAACTTTGTTGTCATGCGATCTGCATAACGAACAGTGTAGATATCAGCGTAGGCTTTTCCAGTTGCTTCGTCGTGTTTAACTTCGGCTTTGAATTCTGTGATACCAAGTTTTGGATCCGCATTCACCCAAGTCGTCATATCAGCAAGAACTGATTTAAGTTTGCCTTCATCACCCAATGTTTTTTCAAGGTCAGCAACTTTGCTGAGCATGAAGTACAAAACGTCTTTGTCGTACTTCTTAGAAGAAACACGGATCAAGCTGTTGAATTTCTGGATGTTCAAGATCAACTGACGAAGATCTGATTCAGGCAAGTTTTCTTTACCTTTGATTTTGAAGTTGTTCAGACCTGAGCTCAAAAGATACTCAGTCAAAGCCGCTTCATTTTTCAAATAAGTTTCTTCTTTACCTTTTTTCGCACGGTACAAAGGTGGTTGTGCGATGTAAACGTAACCACGCTCAAGCACCAATGGCATTTGACGATAGAAGAACGTCAAAAGCAAAGTCATGATGTGAGATCCATCGACGTCGGCATCGGTCATGATAATGATTTTGTGATAACGGATTTTATCAACGTTGACGTTGTCTTTACCGATACCAGTGCCAAGTGCCGAGATAATAACTTTGATCTCTTCAGAAGAAATAATTTTATCAAAGCGCGCTTTTTCGACGTTAAGGATTTTACCTTTCAACGGCAAAATCGCTTGCGTACGACGATCGCGACCTTGTTTCGCGGAACCACCCGCGGAGTCCCCTTCCACCAGGTAAAGTTCGCAAAGGGCTGGGTCACGTTCTTGGCAGTCCGCCATTTTTCCTGGCAATGAACCGCCATCCAAAGCTGTCTTACGGCGAGTTAGATCACGGGCTTTACGAGCAGCTTCACGGGCACGTGCGGATTCCACACACTTACCAATGATGTTTTTTGAAACTGATGGATTGCGATCCATCCAGTCAGCAAGTTTTTCATTTACCAAAGACTCGACGATACCTTTTACTTCGGCATTACCAAGTTTAGTTTTCGTTTGACCTTCGAATTGTGGTTCACGAACTTTTACAGAGATAACAGCTGCCAAACCTTCACGGATGTCTTCACCCTCAAGATTTGTTTTTAAATCTTTCAAAAGATTTTTTTCAGTTGCATACGCGTTTGTTGTACGAGTTAGCGCCGCACGGAAACCAACAAGGTGAGTACCACCTTCGTGAGTGTTGATGTTGTTACAATACGTGAAAATAGATTCAGAGTAAGAATCATTCCACTGCATCGCGATTTCAACATCGACATTGTCTTTTTCACCTTTGAAGTAAACCACTTCACCGTGAAGAGCTTTTTTAGATTGGTTCATGTACTTAACGAATTCAGCAACACCTTCCGCATATTGGAAGTCTTGTTTTTTTCCTGTGCGCTCGTCCGTCAAAGAAATGTGTAGACCCGCATTCAAGAATGCAAGTTCGCGGAAACGATTTGCAAGAGTGTTGAAGTCGTAAGAAAGAGTTTCGTCTTTGAAGATGTCGCGATCTGGTTTGAAAGTTACTTTCGTACCAGTTTTGTTTGTTGGTTCACCTTGTTCTACCGGAGCAAGAATTTTACCGCGCTCGTAGTTTTGTCTCCAGAAGTGACCTTCACGTTGAACTTCAACGCTAACGCGAGTTGAAAGGGCATTCACAACGGAAGCACCCACGCCGTGAAGACCGCCGGAAACTTTATAACCACCGCCGTCGAATTTACCACCGGCGTGAAGAACCGTCATAACGAGTTCAAGAGCTGATTTACCTGTTTGTTTTTGAGTCGCAACAGGAATACCGCGACCGTCGTCTTCAACAGTGATGGATTCATCAGCGTTGATTGATACTTTGATTGTTTTGCAATATCCCGCAAGATGTTCGTCTACCGAGTTATCCACAATCTCATACACAAGATGGTGGTAACCTTTGAAAGCTGTATCACCGATGTACATTCCGGGACGTTTACGAACCGCTTCGAGACCTTCAAGAACCTGAATTGAATCGGCCGAATAGGATTTTTGTTCTTCTACTGACACTGTAACCCCTCATTGCTTTTGCATACCCTTCGACGCTGTCGAAGAAGTCGCTTTAGTTAATCAAGGATTTGGCCATCCTTGATTCGCACGACGGAAAGCTGATCGAGGCTGAATGATTCAGGTAATGTGAAGTCCGTTGTCGTAACAAAAATCTGCGTATTGATCTCGTGTAAGAACGTAATCAGCGCGTCTCTTTTGGCTTTATCGAGCTCGGATAAGACATCATCTAACATCAGCACGGGATAGGTTCCGTGAGCCTTCCTATGATACACAATTTGGGCCATTTTGAAAGAAAGAATGATGGCTCTTTGCTGCCCTTGGCTACAAAAAAATCTTGAGTCTTTTCCACCATATAGGAAGACGATGTCGTGCTTGTGCGGCCCTACCAAACTGGTTCCAGATGAGAGCTCCGCATC
>JAGIAF010000337.1 GCA_017745015.1 Bdellovibrio sp.
GGCCTAAGTTGTAGAAATGTTCAGAGGAAGAATTTGTCGTCGACGACTTCAAAGAGTCCGTCATGTAAGTGCCATTGAGATCCAAGAGCACACCAGCGTGCGTTTGCGCTGCTAACAACATTGTGAAAATAAAAAAGCCGACAATCTTCATACAAATCTTGTCGGCTTTTTAACAACTCATCTAAAATTGAAACAGTCTAGTTTCGGATTAACAAAGCGGCATAGAAGCCATCGAAACCTTCACGGTCTGGACGAAGGTGAATCTCTTTTTCCAGAGTCCAGTCCTGCCCATGCTCCGCCATGAACTTCGCCACTTGCTTTTCATTCTCTGACGGAAACAACGAACAAGTTGCATAAACCATCTTGCCGCCCTTTTTCGTCATTTTCGAATAAGAAGTCAGGAGTTCGTATTGCAGCGTTTGTAAGCGAGCAAGTTCCGCTTCATCCAACTTCCATTTAGAATCTGGATTACGACGAAGCACACCCATTCCCGAACAAGGTACGTCCAACAAAACGCGATCGGCTTCACCGTGAAGGCGCTTGATCACTTTGCTGGAATCAATCACGCGAGTCTCGATGATGTCGACGCTGTTACGGCGTGCGCGCACTTTCAACTCTTGCAATTTCCATTCGTGAATATCCATGGAGATGATGCGGCCTTTGTTCTTCATCAACGAAGCGATGTGCAAAGTCTTACCACCCGCACCTGCACACGCATCAACAACACGCTGGCCCGGTTGCACATCAAGCAACGGCACCACCATTTGCGAAGCCGCATCTTGAACTTCGAACATTCCTTTACGGAAAGCTTCAGTGATAAAGACATTGCGACGTTCTTTTAATTTCAAAGCATAAGGAAGATCCGGAGATACCTTCAAAGCTTCGATGTCAGCTTTCGCAAGTTCCGCGATCACTTCATCCGGAGTGAACTTCAATGCGTTCACACGCATGAATACTTCTGCCGGTTTGTTCAAAGCCTTTACGACTTTTTCCCAAACATCGCCAAGTTCCTGACGACCGCGAGCATCCATCCAATCAGGAATGGATTGAGCAACAGCGAATTTTTCTTGCGCTTCTTTTTCGCGAGCGCGAATGAAATCATAGTCTAAACCTTCGAACTCTTCCCAATCTGGTGGAAGATCGAAGCCCATGCGCAACCACTGGATACCCACGATGCGCCACATGTCGCCACTTTGCCCCATGTATTCCAAAAGGCGGTACCAACGAACAACTTCATAAATTGTTTCAGCGAAGAATTTACGATCGCGAGAGCCCCATTTAGAGTGGCCCTTGAGATTGTACTGAATAACTTTGTCGGCATATTTGTTCTGATCGAAGATGTCTTCAAGACCTTGAACAACTGCCTCTGCGAGATGTCTGTGAATTTTCAAAACGTAAATACCAAGCCAGCGGCGATAAAGGTTCCATTAAGCTGCCCTGAAGAGAGCAAAAACAGGGAATTCTTTAACCCAGCCTCCAAGAAGAAGCCAGTATTTTCAAAGACGTTGAAAAAGCGTGCACCCGCTACCAATTGATAATCCAAGGAAAGTGCCGATTTTGAATTCGTCTGCTTCATGAAGATACCCAAGCCCGCGCCTGCACCGAAATACAGAGGAAAACGCGAACCCGCATCAGGGAATGTAATCACCGGCAAAAAAGAAAGCTTGCTCGGATTGTCATCACCCACGTTGTAGTCGGCGTATTCAATGCGCAAATTCATATCCATGGATTTGTACCACTCACCCACACGGTAAGTGACACCGAACTGATTATTGCCTACATCGTCTTCTTGACCGTTCTTACTCCAGTCATAAGATTGCGAAGACATATATCGTCCATAATACAAAGCCAGATAGTGATCCGAAGGTCCAACAAGGCCTCCACCGCCACTGCTGCCATAGCCATCATCTTGGTTGGAATTCTTTTGAAAATATTTCGCAGCAGCATCGCGTCCAACACGAGGTTGAGCATCTTGTGCCGAAGCATAGGATGTTGCCAACATTAGGGGCAAAATAAGGGATAAAACAGTCTTCACACGCACCTCAGTTTCTGTCCCTTATCATAGCCAGATTTTCCCTCGGCAAGTAACCATATGACGCGCATCGCTATTAAGCCTGGACTCGTTGACTCCAGAGAGCCACCTCCCTAATCTCCGCCTAACCTTTTGGGACGGGACCAAAGACTATGAAATGCCCATTTTGTGGCCACGCCGATGACAGAGTTTTAGATACGAGAGTGCAGAAAGATGGCAGCATCCGCCGCCGTCGCGAATGCCTTGAGTGCAAGGCTCGTTTTTCGACTGTTGAAACCATCATGCTCGCCCTTCCCTACATTATTAAAAAAGACGGTCGCAGAGAACCTTTCAGCAAAGAGAAAATCTTGAAAGGTCTTTCAGCTGCGACTCAAAAACGTCCTGTGAGCGTTGCCCAGGTTGAAGCCGTTGTTGAGCGTATCTCTGCTTGGATCATCAATCGTGGTGAATCCGAAGTGAGCTCTCGTTTGCTTGGCAAAAAGGTTATGGCCGAACTGAAGCAGCTCGATGACGTGGCTTATATCCGTTTCGCCAGCGTTTACCGTACATTCAAAGACGTCCAAGAGTTTGTTGAGACACTCGAAGACGCTGAATTGCTTGATTTTGTCGATGCAAATAATCCACAATTAAGCCTCACAGCGATGAACTTTGTTGAAAGCGAGAAAAAGCCAAACCATGAAACTGACAGCAAGACGACAATCACGCGAACTCGCACTCCAGATCCTATTCCAAACTGAGTTTGCGCCTCAAATCAGCACTCGTTCCTTCATGGATGTGTTTGAAGAAAGCTTCGACCACGAAGTGACTTCCTATGCAGAGCAATTGATTTCTGGCGTTCAAGCCAACAAAGAAAAGATCGACTCCAAACTTCAGTCTTCCAGCGCACACTGGAAAGTAGAGCGTATGGCAACGATCGATCGCAACATCTTGCGCATCGCTGTTTACGAAATGAAATTCGCCGCAGATCCGATCAAAGAAAACATCGCTATCAATGAAGCGGTAGAGATCGCGAAAAAATACGGCACGTCTGATTCTGCCAGTTTCGTGAACGGTCTTTTGGACCAAGTCAGCAAGGTGCACTAATGGCATTGAGCGTGCTTTCCCAAGCAGGTGCTTTGAACCCTGGGTCTGATCTCTGGGTAGTACCGCAATTAGGAAAGTCGCAATGGGCCGCAAAGTTGGATTGGTATTTAAACTTCCAACTTTGCAAATCTTCACGCCATGTGAGCCCGCAAGTTCCCGTTTACCTCAATGAAGTGATCAAAGAAGCAGAACTTGAAAAGTTCTATCGTCCCGTCGTGAAAACCGCGCCATTGATGATTGCTTCAGAGCCTCTGCTCCCTAACAAGTGGGTGGTTGTGGTTCCTTGGGACGAGAATTTGAATTCTTGGACTGAGGCCATCTCTCAAG
>JAGIAF010000338.1 GCA_017745015.1 Bdellovibrio sp.
GGTACCATACTCGTGTAGGTATTTAGCGGCACCGATGTGTCTTTTTTTGCGAAACGCACGCGATCTTCCAAATCAAAATGCTCAAGAGCCTTAGAAACGGTTTGTTGGCACATCAGACGATACGTCGTGTATTTGCCTCCAGCAACGAAGGTCACGCCACGAGGATCCGAGATGATTGTGTGCTCACGACTTGTCTTACCTTCACTTGACGACCCATCATTCACTAGTGGACGAACACCTGCATAGCTTGCGATAATATCGTGAGCCGTAAGCTTCGCTCCCGGGAAGTAATGATCTGTGATTTCCAAAAGATACTTCACGTCGTCTGGAGTGACGCCGACATTTTCTGGAGATTCTTTATAGTCGGTGTCCGTTGTCCCAATAATGATCATTTCGTGACGAGGAATACCGAATACAATACGATTTTCTTTTTCCGCACCCATGACCACCGCGCTGGATAACGGCAGGCGATGTTTCGGAAGCGTCAGATGAATACCTTTGGTTGGACGAAGGATCTTTTTCCAGTCTTTTAAAAGATTTTGACCCACTTGATCCGTCCACGGGCCCACAGAGCTGATCACGTGTTTTGCATGAACTGTGAATTTCTCTTTTGAAAACTGATCTTCACAAGTAATGGCATTAACTTTTCCGTCTTCACCGAATTGTGCACCCGTGGCTTTAACATAGTTCACACACACGGCACCCATTTCATTGGCAGAACGCAATGTCTCAAGAACTAACCGGTCGTCATCCATATAAGCATCAGAGTACACATAAGAACCCAGCAGATGCTCAGAGCGCAGTGCTGGCATTCTCTCTAAAGATTCTGCGGCATTTAGGCGCTCATGCATTTCAGGCGCCTGGAACAACGCCAAAGCATCGTACAACCACATGCCAAGGCCCATCTTGTTCATGCCAACACGACTTTCTTGATAAAGTGGAATCATGAAGCGCAATGGATGCACCAGGTGCGGAGCCATTTCAAAAAGTTTCGTGCGCTCATTGAGGGCTTCAAAGACTAATTTAAAATCTAGATTTTCAAGATAACGAATTCCGCCGTGGATGAGTTTACTAGATTTCGATGAAGTGCCCGATGCGAAGTCGTTCGTTTCTACCAATGCCACTCGCATACCACGAGCTGACGCATCCCTTGCGACACCCGCCCCGTTGATACCTCCGCCGATAATGACCAAGTCGAATTCTTGGTTTTTAAGTTTAGAAATATTTTGAATGCGGTTCACAAAGGAGAAGTTTTTCATCGAATCATCCTTTAGTCGTTTTTACGGATAGAGTTCCCGGAGCCCACGTTTCAGGTTTAAAACCCTTCACTGAATTCGGTACTCCATTATCCGGCGGAAAATAGACTCTTTGTAGATGTTTTTCGCGTCCCAGCTTATAAGCCAGCTCGCAAAGTTCATCACGAGCTTGCAATGTTGTGTGTTGTACGTGCTCAACCCACAATGACTGCGTTTGACCGTCTAGGAATAATAATGGCTGCGCAATAAAGTAGCCCACAAGCTTTCCAGTGTCTTGCTCTGTTGCTAAAAAGCTCCAGCCCAAAGCAATGTAGTGATTCAAAGCCTCCACGCGGAACTTTGAATTCCAGCCAGCAATCATGCGTTCCATCTCGTCAGGATAAAGTTCCTGCAGCTTGCGGTTTTCGAGATCGAGAATGTCTTGTAAATCGTCTGCCTGGATAACGCGGCAAAAAAGGCTCATGGTGCCTGGCTCCCTTGTCATTTGGATTTAACTATTTCATACTAAGAATCGATGAAATACAAAGACTATTCCTCTGACATTTGGAGCTCCATTAACTCAACTCTTGATCAAGTTTTGAAGGAGCAATCACATCCCGTTGCGGCTTTCGATGCCGACGGAACTTTGTGGGATATCGATTTAGGGGAAAATTTCTTTCACTACCAGATCGACAACAAACTTGTAGCGCTACCTCCCGAACCTTGGGAGCACTATCAAGCGATGAAGGCCGACAATCCACAAAAGGCCTACCTTTGGCTAGCTCAGATCTGCAAAGGTAAATCTCTTGATGAGGTTCAAGCATGGGCGAAACAAGCTGTCGCACAAAGCGCACCGATTCCAGTCTTCACGGAGCAAAAGAAGCTCATCGATCTTTTTCTGTCTCGGGGAATTGAAATTTACATCATCACTGCCTCTGTAAAATGGGCTGTGGAAGCTGGTGCTTCATTGATGGGTTTAAAGCACGACAATGTGATCGGTATCGAAACTGCGATTAATAACGGCATCATCACCGATCTGCAAAAAGGACTCATCACTTATCGTCAAGGTAAGGTCGAAGCCCTGCTCAAAAGAACCGGCGGCAGACTTCCGTTCTTTGCAAGCGGCAATACCATGGGTGACTATCAATTGCTTCAAGCTTCAACTCACTTGAGTCTTGCTGTCAGCGCAGCCTCCCGTGATGACAGACTTTTTAAAACTGAAGCGGAGCTTGCGACAGAAGCTGAAAACAATGGCTGGCTCAGCCATCGCTTTATTTAGATCGCAATTATCGCCGTCATATAGTCCAAACGGTCCCCGATGTCTTTGGTCAGCGTCGTGATTCGTGAAGAACTCGTGATTCCCCAAAGACATTCTGATTTTAGAACTCTTAGCGAATCTTTAAAGCTTATCGTGAGCTCCTCGATCTCCGCCAAACGTGAGGTCAGAGTATCCGAAAGACCTTCAACCCTTGCGACTTCAATTTTACCAACGATACGAATCACATCCATGCCAGCAGTAACTTGAGTTAAACGCTCAATCGTTGAAAGTAACGAGCGACTGACTTTTCCCAGTTCCGCACAAGTGGATTCCACTTGTGAGAAGTTCTGTGCGACCAATTGATTTAGTAAATTGCAATTCGTGAAGAACTCTTCGACCCGCGGATCTTGCTCTTTGGGCGTTCGCGCCATTTCCAAGATAAAGTGGTGCATCATCTCGATCTGAAGGCGCGAGGCTGCCAGAGTGAAATGCATTTGAAAGACCGAGTTCTTGAACTGATTCAACGCCTCTTGCAAATTTCCCACGCAAGCGGCAATTTCTCCAGTGAGTTTTTCTAAATTAGAAGACACCACAACAAGGGGGCGACCAAACTCACCAAGTTTTGAGGATGAGATCGTCATATTCGTGGTGATAAACTTCACCTTATCGCAAGTCTCGGATATGACTCCGACCTGATCCATCAACTTTGAAAGATTTGAATACAATTGTCCGGTGATTTTAAAACCGTTACGTGCTGAATCCGTGCAATGTGATGAAGCGATCATGATATCACCCACGCGACGATCAAAGATCGCGGTCTTGAGACCTTCTGCTTTTACATATTTGAGAGAGGCATCTCGAGAATCTAGCTCTGCCACCAACGCCTGCATCATGAAATCTTCATAAGAAGAAAAGCCCAGGCCTTGCAGAGCTTGAGAG
>JAGIAF010000339.1 GCA_017745015.1 Bdellovibrio sp.
TATTGTTACTTCACCCACGGGTGCGGCAATTCGTGATATTTTGAACGTTCTTTCTCGTCGCGCAAAATCCATCCAAGTCACAGTCGTGCCAACGATTGTACAAGGGGAGGCAGCAGCCCCGCAACTTCGCGAAGCTTTCAAGAAAGCTGTCACGCTTCCCGGTGTCGACGCTGTGATCATTGGTCGCGGTGGCGGTTCGATTGAAGACATGTGGTGCTTTAATGATGAAGGCCTTGCGCGTTTGATCGCAGCAAGCCCGATTCCAGTGATCTCTGCTGTAGGTCATGAAATTGACTTTACAATTGCCGACTTCGTAGCAGACTTGCGTGCGCCGACACCTTCGGCTGCGGCAGAGTTGGTGGCGAAAAGCTCTGGAGAGTTGGCTAATAAAGTAAACTCCCTTGAGCGCATGTTGCATTTGTCTTTTGAGAAGAAGATGAAGCTTTTGCGTGAACGTGTGATGAGCTTTTCAAAACGTCTCGTGGATCCAAAGCGTCGCTTGGAAGATCTTGAGCTTCGCAATGATGATTTACTCACGCGTTTGGAACTAGCGGTGAAGCGTTTGATTGCGCAGAAGAGCCACCGTGTGGAATTGATGTCCCACAAATTGGGTTCTCCGCAGACGCTGATTGATCGTCGTAAAAAAGAACTTATGTATCTGCAACAGCGTGCAGAGAAAGCGCTTAATTTTACGGTTGAGCGCAAAAAAGCCCGCATGGATCGCATGATGGCGATGCTGGATAGCATGAGTCCTCTTCGCGTTGTCGAAAGAGGTTATTCAATTGTGACTAAAAATACTGAAGTTATTAAATCTGCAAGCCAGGTTAAAAAAGGCGACACCATCGATATTCGCCTGGCTCAGGGTTCACTCACGGCTGTGGTAGACAGCGTGAAGGGAGAATAAAAATGGATTTCGAGAAAAAACTAGGACGTCTTGAAGAGATCGTTCAGAAAATGGAAAAAGGCGACTTGGCATTGGAAGACTCTTTGAAGCTTTTTGAAGAAGGCGTGAAACTTTCCAGAGAATGCCACCAGCGTTTATCTGAAGCAGAAACAAAAGTTCAACTTTTGATGTCTGTGGGCGCTGACGGCAAACCTGTCACTACAGATTTTACTCCAGAGGAGTAGACTTTGGATCTGGCGATTCAACTCGATAAAGAAATGGCTTTGCGTGTACAAACTGTGAATCAGTTTGTGGAAAACTACCTATCTGAAATGCCACTGCCTCAAGGAGCGGCCATTGCAGAATTGCGCAAGTCCATGCTGTATTCGGCAACGAATGGCGGCAAGCGCTTCCGTCCGGTTCTTTCGGTATTGGTCGCAGAACTTCTGGGCTGTCCCATTGAAAAGGTCCTTCCTTTTGCGACAGCGGTTGAATTGATTCATACTTATTCTCTGATCCACGACGATCTTCCGTGTATGGATAACGATGATATGCGCCGTGGAAAGCCGACCAACCACAAAGTTTTCGGTGAAGACTTTGCGTTGCTGGCAGGTGATGCACTTCTGACGGAAGCTTTTATGTTGATCGCGCAAAACTATGCGGAGAATGGTTTCCTGATGGGACGCCTGACTCAAATGATCGCGGAAGCAGCGGGCATTCGCGGCATGGTGGGTGGCCAAGCCATCGATCTTCGCGCAGGCCAAAAGCAGATGACCAAGGAAGAGCTTGAGCACTTGCACCGTCTTAAAACGGGTGCGCTTATCCGTGTTTCTGTTGAAGGTGCGGCGGTAATTGCCGGGGCGAAGCCATCGGAAGTTGAAAGTCTTCGTAAATTTGGTGAAGGTTTGGGCTTAGCATTCCAAGTGGCTGATGACGTTTTAGATCACGGCGAAAAAGATCAAGACGTGCGCAGCTTCACTGGCATTATCGGTCTTGAAGGCACAAAAAAATATCTCGAAGAAATCAGCACCAGCACTCTTGCGGAACTTCACAAAGTGTCTGCAGAGGCGCCGATGTTAGAATATCTAATTAGCTTTAATACTTCTCGCAAACACTAGGCACTATGGCAGATAAAAAGCGCTTGGACATTTGGTTGTTTGAACAGGGCCTAGCCCAGTCACGCACCCATGCCCAAGAGCTGATTGAAGCAGGCCAGGTGTTTCTAGAAAAGAATCACCAGAAGCAAATTCTTAAGAAATCAAATCTTGCTGTAACGTCTGATATGTTTGAAAAAATCGGCGTTCTTGATGGTCCTGCCAATCGCTTCGTGTCCCGTGGCGGCTTGAAGCTCGAAGGGGCGCTAGAGCATGTGAAACTTAATATGCAAGGTCTTGCAGTTTTGGATGTGGGTATCTCAACTGGTGGCTTTACAGATTGCGCTCTTCAAAAAGGGGCTGCATTTGTTTTGGGAGTGGATGTCGGTCACGGGCAAGTCAGTGCCAGCTTGTTAAAAAATCCCAAGCTTAAGGTCATCGAGGGCATTAATGCGCGGGCACTTTCTCAAGAGGAGTCCGTTTTAGCGGCCACCCCGGCAGGAGGATTTGACCTGATTGTGATGGACGTTTCGTTCATCTCAATCGAGATGATTATTCCTGAGCTTGCACGATTCTTAAAACCAACTGGTCATTTGTTGAGTCTTGTGAAGCCTCAGTTTGAGGTGGGCGTTGACGGGCTTTCTAAGGGTGGTATCGTCAAAGATGCGTCTCTATATGCCAAAGTCGAAGAGAAGATCAAAGCCTGCTGTCAGAATAACGGTTTTGCAGTAACAGATTACTTTGCGTCTTCCATTGAAGGAAAGGATGGCAATCATGAGTTCTTTGTTTTCGCCAAAAAACAGTAAGTGGGTTGTAGCACTTTTATTACTCGCAGGTTGCCAATCGATTCAAACTCGAGAAGACATCCGTCGCCAACAACAACCACAAACCGGTCGTCCTTCAACACAAGCTCCGCAGCAGCAACATCCTCAGTACCCGCAATATCCTTCGCAGACTCTGCCGCCAGTTACGACGGAGCCTAATCCGGAAGTTCCTTCGACTCCGCCGCCAGCTCCAGTGATTCCCGCTTTGCCAAAGATTGGAATTATTCTGGGTGCCGGTGGTGCAAAAACCTACGCGCATATTGGTTTCTTGCATGAGCTTGCTCGCGCAAAAGTTCCCGTGGCCGCCATTGGTGGCGTGGAATTCGCAGCTCCCATGGCAGCTCTTTATGCCAACCGCGAACAAGCCAACGATGTTGAGTGGCAAATGTTCAAGCTTAAAGACGAAGAGGTCATGAAGAAGTCTTTGCTTGGTAACGTGAATAAGAACAACGACGTTTCCGTGCTCAGAGAATTCTACAGCACAGCATTCAGCCGCGTGAAAGCAGAAGACTTCCGTGTGCCATTTGCTTGTCCTTCTTATAATTTGAAAAAGAACCAAGTGTACTTGATGAACCGCGGTGGTTTGGAACAACTGCCTTCAATGTG
>JAGIAF010000033.1 GCA_017745015.1 Bdellovibrio sp.
TACCTGCAGACGTTGAATATTTGAAACCAAGTTCCATGATTTTATCAGCCAAGATACAAGTCGCTTTTGCACCAGCAAGACGGAAAGTCTTGTCGATCAAAGCTGCGATTTGTTTCTTAGTCATGATCACGTTCACTTCGTTGAAAGGAACTTCTTTAGGAACTGCGTCTGAAAGGATCGCACGACCTACAGTAGTTTCTTGAAGTTTACCGTTGATACGAACTTTACAAGTTGCTTGCAAATCTACTAGGCCTGTCTCGTAAGCGTATTGAGCTTCCTGAACGCTAGAGAAGATTTTGCCAGTTCCTTTTGCTCCAAGACGGTTACGAGTCAACCAGTACAGGCCCAACACGATATCTTGTGATGGATTGATAACTGGCTTACCAGACGCTGGAGAAAGAACGTTGTTTGTCGACATCATCAAGACGCGAGCTTCAACTTGAGATTCCACAGAAAGTGGAACGTGAACCGCCATTTGGTCACCGTCGAAGTCGGCATTGAACGCCGTACACACTAGAGGATGCAATTGGATTGCTTTACCTTCGTGAAGTACTGGTTCGAAAGCTTGGATACCAAGTCTGTGAAGAGTTGGCGCACGGTTCAGAAGAACTGGATGTTCTTTAACCACGTCAGCAAGGATATCCCAAACTTCTACAGTTTCTTGATCAACAAGTTTCTTAGCTTGTTTGATTGTCGTAGCTAGGCCTTTTTCTTCCAATTTGTTGTAAACAAACGGTTTGAAAAGCTCTAGAGCCATTTTCTTAGGAAGACCGCACTGGTGAAGTTTCAACGTCGGACCAACTACGATAACGGAACGACCCGAGTAGTCGACACGTTTACCAAGTAGATTTTGACGGAAACGACCTTGCTTACCTTTCAACATATCTGAAAGTGAGCGAAGAGGACGTTTGTTCGGACCAGTGAATGTTTTACCGCGACGGCCGTTATCCAACAATGCATCAACCGCTTCTTGCAACATACGTTTTTCGTTGCGGATGATGATATCTGGAGCGTTAAGCTCCTGAAGGCGTTTCAAACGGTTGTTACGATTGATAACACGACGGTAAAGGTCATTTAGATCTGAAGTCGCGAAACGGCCACCATCAAGTGGTACCAACGGACGTAGATCAGGTGGCAATACAGGAAGAGCCTCAAGCATCATCCATTCAGGTTTGTTGATAGAGCCTTTGAAAGCCTCAACAACTTTAAGACGCTTAGTGATCTTCTTCATGCCCGCTTCAGACTTAATGTCTTTAGCTTCCATACGAAGCTTACGAGACAAGTACTCTGGATCGATTTTTCTCAAAAGGTCACGAACAGCTTCGCCGCCCATGCCGTATTTGAATGAAGGACCGAAGTCGTTCAATGCAGTTTGCAATGCTTCTTCAGTCAATACTTGGCCTTCTTCCAATGTAGTTTCCATTGGATCGATAACCACGTGTGCTTCACAATACAAAACTTTCTCAACGTCTTTCAAAGAAAGGTTAAGCAAGTTACCGATACGAGAAGGCAATGAACGCAAGAACCAGATGTGTGCAACTGGAGTCGCAAGCTCAATGTGACCTAGACGTTCACGGCGAACTTTAGTTTGTGTAACTTCAACGCCGCACTTTTCACAGACGACGCCACGGTACTTCATACGTTTATACTTACCGCACAAGCACTCGTAATCCTTAATAGGACCGAAGATTTTCGCACAGAACAAACCATCACGCTCAGGTTTGAATGTACGATAGTTGATAGTTTCTGGCTTCTTAACTTCACCAAATGACCAATCACGAATCATTTCAGGTGACGCCAACGATACTCGTACGGCGTCAAACGAAAGTGGATCTTTTGGTTTATCGAAAAAATTCAACAAGTCTCTCAAAGAACACCCCTGTTGTTAAAAATTAATTAGTGCTGGCCTGGCTCAGTAGGAGCCACGTCAGATGCTTCGTTTACGCCCATGCCATCGTCACCAAGATCTTCATCTTGATCGCGAAGGATGTCGGACTCCATCAACTCAACATTCAATGCAAGAGACTGAAGCTCTTTCACTAGAACGTTGAACGATTCAGGAAGACCCGGTTCAAGGATGTTTTCACCCTTAACGATACTTTCGTACATACGAGTTCTACCAGCTACGTCATCCGACTTAACAGTTAGGAACTCTTGTAGAGAGTAAGCGGCACCGTATGCTTCGATCGCCCAAACTTCCATCTCCCCTAGACGCTGACCACCGAATTGAGCTTTACCGCCCAATGGCTGTTGCGACACGAGAGAGTAAGGTCCGATAGAACGAGCATGGATCTTCTCTTCAACCAGATGGTGAAGTTTAAGCATGTACATGATACCCACAGTAACTGGGTTCGTGAACGGCTCACCAGTACGTCCGTCGAATAGGATAGACTTACCAGAAAGTGGAACTTCTGCTTTCGCAAGCAAGTTCTTAACGTCAGTTTCACGAGCACCGTCGAATACCGGTGTTCCTACGTGGATACCGTTCTTCATACGAGTTACCATTGATTTCAATGAGCCTTCGTCTGCGCCATCAAGTTTCGCGCTGATGTCAGAATCATTGAAGATATCTTTCATCTCTTTACGAGCATTTTCAGCATTCCACTTTTCAAGGTGGGCACCGATTTGTTTACCCAAGTTGTGCGCTGCCCAACCCAAGTGAACCTCAAGGACCTGACCGATGTTCATACGCGAAGGTACGCCCAGTGGATTCAGAACCATGTCAACCGGAGAACCGTCTGCTAGGTATGGCATGTCTTCAACAGGCAATACTTTAGAAACGACACCTTTATTTCCGTGGCGGCCGGCGAATTTGTCACCGACTTGCATTTTACGTTTAATCGCAACGTAAACTTTAACCATTTTGATAACGCCTGGAGGAAGCTCGTCACCTTTACGAAGGCGATCGATCTTCTCGTTGAATACCAATTTAACTGCGTCAAGTTGGTTACGAGCGTTGTCGATGATTTTGTTAACTTGGAACTCTAGGTCTTGCTCAAGAGGGATATAGTTCAACAATTCGAATGGAATTGTTTCGATATCCGCGATCGTGATGGATTGACCTTTGTTCAAAAGTTTTTGTGAACCGTCTTCATTCAACAACACGCCAGTAGTTACTTTACCTACTAGGATGTCGCGAAGCTTACCGATAGCGTTATTTTTGATAACGTTTTGTTCAACAGCCAAGTCTTTTTCTAGCTTACGTTTTTTCTCTTCGATGATTGAAGACAAACGCTCATCGCGGTCTGCGCCTTCACGAGAGTAAACTTGAGCGTCGATAACTGTACCGTAAACGCCAGATGGAGCGCGAAGAGACGTATCACGTACGTCACCAGCTTTTTCACCGAAGATCGCTCTCAAAAGCTTTTCTTCAGGAGAAAGTTGCGTTTCACCTTTAGGAGTTACTTTACCAACCAAGATGAAGCCAGGGCGAACTTCCGCACCGATGCGGATGATACCAGAGCTATCAAGGTCTTTAAGTGCTTCTTCACCAACGTTTGCGATATCGCGAGTGATCTCTTCTTTACCAAGTTTTGTATCACGCGCTACGCACTCGAACTCTTCGATGTGGATCGATGTATAAACGTCGTCTTTCAACAAACGCTCAGAGATCAAGATCGAGTCCTCGAAGTTGTAACCTTGCCAAGGAGTGAACGCCACTAGGATGTTTTGACCTAGAGCCAACTCACCAAGCTCAGTAGAAGGACCGTCGGCAACGATGTCACCTTTAGAAACCTTGTCACCTACAGTAACGATTGGTTTTTGATTGAAGCATGTGTTTTGGTTCGTACGTTGGTACTTAGTCAAATTGTAGATATCTACGTTCGCACCCAACTCGCCGCCTTTAGCGAAACGACGGATAACAATACGAGATGCATCTACTTCTTCAACGATACCGTCATTTTGAACAACGACAGATGTACCAGAGTCACGAGCAACCAAACGCTCTACGCCTGTACCAACTAGTGGTGCGCGAGAACGCAACAATGGAACCGCTTGACGTTGCATGTTCGAACCCATCAGGGCACGGTTGGCATCGTCATGCTCTAGGAACGGAATCAAAGACGCCGCGATAGAAACTAGCTGAGATGGAGAAACGTCCATCAATGCAACTTTGTCTTTATCAACGATTTCATACTCACCGTCACGACGAGTGATTGTCGTAGCAGTTTGGATGGCTTTGTTACCAGCTTCGTCACGAGCTGCTGGAGCGATGTAGTGACCCGCTTCTTCCAATGCAGACAAGTAATTGATGTCTTTAGAAACTGCGCCTTGTTCAACTTTACGGTACGGAGTCTCGATGAAACCGTAGTTGTTGATACGAGCGTAAGTTGCCAAAGAGGCGATCAAACCGATGTTTGGACCCTCTGGAGTTTCGATCGGACAGATACGACCGTAGTGCGTAGGATGTACGTCACGCACTTCGAAACCTGCACGGTCACGAGTCAAACCACCAGGGCCGAGAGCTGACAAACGACGTTTGTGAGTGATCTCAGACAATGGATTTGTTTGGTCCATGAACTGTGACAATTGAGAAGAACCGAAGAATTCTTTAACAACTGCGTTTACTGGTTTAGCGTTCACTAGATCGTGAGGCATCATTGTTTCTACGTCTTGTAGAGACATACGCTCACGAATCGCGCGCTCCATACGAACCAAACCGATACGGTATTGGTTTTCAAGCAACTCACCTACGGAACGAACACGACGGTTACCCAAGTGATCGATATCGTCGATAACACCGCGACCATTTTTAAGGTCGATCAGAGTTTTGATAGTGCTCAAGATATCTTTATGAGTCAGTGTTCTGTGTGAAGGTGGGCACTCTTCCATAGAGATGCCAAATCTGTGATTGATCTTAATACGACCAACTTCAGACAAGTCATAAGTTTCTGGATCGAAGAACAAACGACCGAAGAATGTCGTAGCCGCTTCCAAAGTTGGAGGCTCACCAGGACGAAGGCGTTTGTAAATCTCAACCAAAGATTCATCTTTGTTTGACACTTTATCTACCAACAACGTGTTGCGAAGGTAAGGACCAACAGTCAAACCGTCGAAGAAGATCATGAAGAAACGATCGATACCAGCTTCGATAGAACGCTTGATGATCGCAGAGTTCAACTCAGCATTCGCATCAGCGATGATCTCACCAGTTGATTCGTCGATAAGTGGTTTCGCCAAAACTTTACCATCAAGGTCGTTTGGTTCAACTTCAAGCTCAGTGATGTTAAGATCTTTAATTTTCTTAACGATCGCACGAGTGATACGACGACCCGCTTTAACCAAGGCTTCGCCTGATTTAGGATCAACGATATCAGTCAACGCTCTTTGACCTGACATTCTTTCGATATCAAGCTTACGGAACAACTTGCCGCCTTTAACGTAAACTTCGTCAAGGTCGTAGAAGTATTCAAGAAGTTGTTCAGCGTTGTAACCCAATGCTTTCAAAAGAATTGTAACTGGGAATTTACGACGACGATCGATACGAACGTGGATCAAATCTTTTTGGTCAAATTCAGCATCCAACCAAGAACCACGGTAAGGAATTACACGTGCAGAGTAGATCAACTTACCAGAAGCATTGTTTTTACCACCGTCGTGATCGAAGAACACGCCCGGAGAACGATGCAACTGAGACACAACAACGCGCTCAGTACCGTTGATGATGAAAGAACCGTTCGCAGTCATCAATGGGATTTCGCCCAAGTAAACTTCTTGTTCTTTTACGTCACGGATAGAACGTGCTTCTGTTTCTTCATCAACATCAAACACGATAAGACGAAGAGTAACTTTGATCGGAGCAGCGAAAGTCATTCCGCGCTGACGACATTCATCTACGTCGTATTTTGCTGGCTCAAGAGTGTAAGATACGAACTCTAGGCTTGCAGTGTTGTTGAAATCTGTGATTGGGAAAACAGATTTGAAAACGCCATTGAGACCAGCTTCGCCACGGCGATCTGGATCCATATCTTTTTGAATGAACGCTTCGTAAGAAGACTTCTGAAGCTCAATCAAATTTGGGATATCAATGACTTGCTTATTTTTCGCGAAAGACTTTCTAACTCGAATGTTAGAAGCCGTAACTGGAGTTTTTTCCAATGTACTCTCCGTGATAAGAAAATCGAAACTTCGCTTCGGGCGGAAGTATCAAGAACCACATTAAATAAAACGCAAGGATTCAAACTACTCCAAGTTTCCGATAAATCAAGTAATTATCAATATTTTTACTAAGTTACCTTTCGTCATGTTTTCGTCATTTTGGGCTCCAAAAGGCCGCATCCTGGGAAGGGTTAAAGCCTATAAATTCCAACACGCACCTCCAGTGCTCGCCGGCCCTGAATACGGCATCGTGCCGGGCCGGAGGTTGGAATTTATAGGCTTTAACCCTTCCCAGGACGCTGACTCTCGGAAAAAAAGATGAAATTGAGGAATGGAATTCGAAAAATTGGGAAATTTCTCAATGTCTTAGGTACGCATTGAGTGGTTTGAACAAGAAAAGCGAAGTTTAACGTGATTCTCTCAAGGGAGATCTTAGAAATTCGGGGATTTGTTGCTTTTAAACAACTAATTTAGCAAGTCAGCCGAGGCTTTCGGAAAGCTGATGGATTGCCTTTGGTATTTTCAGACCTCCGGGCCCGCAGGATGCGGTACCCAAGCCCGGCGAGCGCCGGATGCGCGAGTCTGAAAATACCAAAGGTAAGCCAGCAGATTTTCGAAAGACACGGCGGTCCTCGCTACTAACAAGGCCAGAAAAGCAAAAAGCCCCGTGTTTCCACGAGGCTTTCGGCATTTGAAACCAAAATTTTGGTAGCAAAAACTACTTAACAGTAACTTTCGCGCCTGCAGCTTCAAGAGCTTTTTTGATTTTTTCAGCGTCTTCTTTAGTCGCGCCTTCTTTAACTGCTTTGTTGCCAGCTTCAACAAGTGCTTTAGCTTCAGCAAGACCCAAACCAGTCAAACCACGTACTTCTTTGATTACGTTGATTTTGTTTGCGCCCGCGTCAACCAAGATAACGTCGAAAGCAGTTTTTTCTTCAACAGCAGCAGCAGGGCCTGCGCCAGCAGCAGCTACAGGAGCAGCAGCAGAAACGCCCCATTTTTCTTCAAGCATTTTAACAAGTTCAGCGATTTCAAGAACTGTTTTCGCAGACAATGCGTCAACAAGTTGATCGTTAGTTAGAGACATTTTAATCCTCCAGGGATTTAAAAAATTATTTAAAAATTCAATTATTCAGCAACCATTAACACCGAATTATCGGTGCGCAAGCATTATGCTTGTGGAGCTTCTTCAGTACCAGCAGTAGCACCACCACCAAGTTTCTCGGCGTAAGCGTTCAAGCAACGTGCAAGTGCAGAGCCTGAAGCCAATAGCGTACCAAGGAACATAGCGCGGAGTTGGTCTTTCCCTGGAAGTGTCGCCAAGAATTTAATCTTAGCATCATCCAAAGCTTCGCCATCCATTACACCAGACTTGATTTGAAGAACTTCTACGTCCTTAGCGAAATCAGCCAATGTTTTAGCAGTTGCGTTCACTTCACCGTATGAGAATACGATGGCGTTAGTACCCTTCATTGAAGTAGTAAATGCTTTTTCAATTGATGGGTGATCTTTGAACGCTCTTTTTGCTAGAGTATTACGGACAACTTTCATCTCTGAATCAGCAGCATTCAATTTTTTACGCAAGTTAGTAACTTGCTCAACCTTGATGCCTTTGAAGTCGACGATGAAAGCTCCTTTAGCTTTACCGAATTTCTCAGTGATAAGCTTAATCTCTTGCTCTTTATCTGCGCGAGTGATCATAAGTGAGCCTCCTTTCATTAGACTTTTCCCTTCTTGCGAAGGGGTGTGTGCGAATCAGGTCGGTTAGAGGTCAAATAACCTTTTTGCCTTATCTCGGTAGGCCCCACACATACGCGGGATTACATCTACTAAAAGAAACCTACTGTCTCTGATCGCAATAAAATTTTAAAAACTAAAAAACTACTCCAGCGCGAGCTGGAGTGAATTCAACAGCCCCGACTATGTCGGAGCTTTTATTGAACTACGCTAGAGCGCCAGTTGCAGCTGCTGCTGCATTTGGTTCGATCTTCACGCCCGGACCCATAGTTGAAGCTACGGAAATAGAGCGAAGGTAGATACCTTTAGAAGATGCTGGTTTCGCTTTAACTAGAGCGGCCAAAAGGACCATGAAGTTATCACGAAGTTTAGCATCGCCCATTGATTTCTTACCGATACCAGCGTGTACGATACCTGCTTTATCAACGCGGAAATCCAACTTACCTTTTTTCTCAGCAGTTACGGCTTCGCCAACGTTCATAGTTACAGTACCGATTTTTGGATTCGGCATCAAACCACGAGGCCCCAAGATCTTAGCAACTTTAGAAACAGTCGCCATCATATCTGGAGTCGCGATACATTTATCGAAGTCCAACCAGCCACCTTGGATTTTAGCCACAAGGTCATCAGCGCCAACAAAGTCTGCGCCAGCGTTTTTCGCTTCAGTCTCTTTAGGACCTTTTGCGAAAACAACTACTTTTACTTCTTTACCCAAACCGTGAGGCAATGCGATTGCGCCACGAACTTGTTGATCAGATTGCTTAGGGTCGATACCCAAACGCAATGCTACGTCGATAGATTCATCAAATTTCGCTGGAGCTGTCTCAACAACGAGTTTGAATGCTTCTTCAACAGTGTATTTTTTTGCAGAATCTACTTTTTTAGAAGCAGCTGCGAACTTTTTACCTGCCATTGTTCACTCCTACGCGATGTCGATGCCCATGCTCTTAGCTGTACCAGCAACTTGTGACATTGCAGATTCTACTTTCAAGCAGTTCAAGTCAGGCAATTTCGTTGTAGCGATTTGCTTGATTTGATCGTTATTGATTTTACCAACTTTGTCTTTTTGAGGCATTTTGGAACCAGATTCCAATTTCAACGCCTTTTTAATCAAAGAAGACACCGGTGGTGTTTTTGTGATGAAAGTAAACGATCTGTCCTGATAAACAGTGATGATGATAGGGATGATGCTATCACCCAACGCTTGTGTACGAGCGTTGAACTGCTTACAGAATTCCATGATGTTTACCCCGTGCTGTCCAAGTGCCGGTCCAACGGGAGGAGCTGGATTAGCTTTCCCTGCCGGTATTTGCAGCTTGATCATTCCTGTAACTTTTTTTGCCATGACCCACTCCTGCAAGAGGTTGTGTTAATAAGAAACGGAACCCTACGGGTCCCGTTTTGTTTAAAGTGCCACAGTATGTAGCGCTAAAATTAGTTTTTATCAACCTGAATGTAGTCCAATTCCACTGGAGTTGGTCTACCGAAGATGCTCACAAGAACTTTAAGCTTAGCTTTGTCCTCGTTGATCTCTTCTACAGTTCCCTGGAAGTTAGAGAATGGACCGTCAATAACAGTCACGTTCTCACCCACAGCGAACTTCACTTTAGGTTTAGCTTTCTCTGCAACACCAGCCATTTGCTGAGTTACGCGGAATACTTCGGCCTCAGGTACTTCCGGAGGACGAGTCTTAGTTCCGCCTACGAAGCCGGTAACTTTTGACGCATTTCTTACCAAATGCCAAGTTTCATCATTCAAAAACATTTGAACGAAGATGTAACCCGGGAAAAATTTACGTGATCGAGTTTGTTTTTGCCCTTTTACGAGCTCAACTACGTTTTCAGCTGGGATCAAGATTTCGCCGAAAAATTCTTCCATCTTAGAAGTTTTGATCTTCTCTTCAATGGCCTTTTTCGCCGTATTTTCACAACTTGTCTGAACGTTTACGATGTACCACTTTTTATCCATGGTCCGCCCTTATTTCATTAGGAAGTTGATAAAGAAGCCAGAGATCAAATCAAAAGAGCTGATGATCACGCTAGAAATAAGAACCATAACTACGCATACGATAGTCATTGCTGTTGTGTCTTTGCGCGAAGGCCATACAACTTTGCGAATCTCGGAAACCACTTCCTCACCCCAAGCCATTACACGTGGGTTGAATTGAAGGGCTGCGAATAACACGAAACCTACCGCAACAGGAAGACCGTGTCTTACAAGGTCAGAGTCAGCGGCTCTTGCTACAACACCAAAAGCTCCTGAGAAAGCTTTAATAAGAAGATGTACAGTCAATCCCAAAAGGGCGCCTGCAAGTGCAAAACTGAGGGTCAAAATCTTAGAGTTGGCTTTTTCCATGATTCCTCATTCCTTGGATTTATAAAAAATTGGCAGGGGCGGAGGGATTCGAACCCACGACCTAACGATTTGGAGTCGTTCGCTCTACCGCTGGAGCTACACCCCTGCACTATCTTATTGATGACAATCGATTGCCTACTTCGTTGCTTCGTCGTCGGCCTACTGATCAGTAGGGCCTCCTCCTCGCGCCTCGTATTCAATCAATTCTCATCAATAATCTCCTTTTTGGGAGAAAATGATTAGACTGCCAAGAAACACCGAGGGGGACCCTTTTGTCAAGGAGTCCCCCGGGTGATTTTTATTTAGCCTATGCTGCGTTAATCCTACTCAAGGATGTCGATAACAACGCCGGCGCCAACTGTACGGCCACCTTCGCGGATAGCGAAACGCAATTCTTTTTCCATCGCGATTGGTGCGATCAACTCAACAGCCAACTCAACGCGGTCACCTGGCATAACCATTTCAGTGCCAGCTTTCAAAGTACAAACACCAGTTACGTCAGTTGTACGGAAGTAGAACTGTGGACGGTAACCATTGAAGAATGGAGTGTGACGTCCGCCTTCTTCTTTAGTAAGGATGTACGCTTCAGCTTTGAATTTTTTGTGAGGTTTAACTGAACCTGGTTTAGCCAAAACTTGACCACGCTCAACGTCTTCTTTTTTAGTACCACGAAGAAGAACGCCGCAGTTGTCGCCCGCTTGACCTTCATCAAGAAGTTTACGGAACATCTCGATACCAGTTACAGTAGTTTTTTGAGTTGGACGGATACCGATGATTTCGATCTCGTCACCAACTTTAACGATACCACGCTCTACACGGCCAGTAACAACTGTACCACGACCAGAGATAGAGAATACGTCCTCTACTGGCATCAAGAAAGTTTTGTCAGTAGCACGAGCTGGTTGTGGGATGTAAGCGTCGCAAGCTTCCATCAATTTCATGATAGCTGGGCGACCGATTTCAGAAGAATCACCTTCCAAAGCTTTCAAAGCAGAACCTTTTACTACAGGGATTTCATCGCCTGGGTATTCGTACTTAGAAAGAAGTTCGCGGATTTCAAGCTCAACTAGCTCAAGAAGTTCTTTATCGTCAACCATGTCAACTTTGTTCATGAAAACAACCATTGCTGGGATACCAACTTGGCGACCCAAAAGGATGTGTTCACGAGTTTGTGGCATAGGACCGTCAGCTGAAGAAACAACTAGGATAGCGCCGTCCATTTGAGCAGCACCAGTGATCATGTTTTTTACGTAGTCAGCATGTCCTGGGCAGTCAACGTGCGCGTAGTGGCGGTTTTCAGTTTCGTACTCAACGTGAGTTGTAGAGATAGTGATACCACGCTCTCTTTCCTCTGGAGACTTATCGATTTGATCGTAAGACATCGCTTGAGCTTTACCAGCCGCTGCAAGAGTAGTAGTGATAGCAGCAGTCAAAGTTGTTTTACCATGGTCGACGTGACCGATTGTACCGATGTTAACATGCGGTTTCGTACGGGTGAATTTCTCTTTAGACATTGTTCCTCCTGCAGAGATTTTTTATTTTTATCTAACTTAAAGCTTATTCAATTAAATTCAAGCAAAACTAAGTGGAGCCCATGATCGGAGCCGAACCGACGACCTCACCCTTACCAAGGGTGTGCTCTACCACTGAGCTACATGGGCATCATGTTCTGATTATTGGAGCGGGAAACGGGTCTCGAACCCGCAACCCTCTGCTTGGAAGGCAGATACTCTAGCCAATTGAGCTATTCCCGCCCGATCAGAGATGCCCGGCCTGCAAACTTCTCCGAGAAAATATTTAAAGGAAATGGTGGGCAGGGAAGGATTCGAACCTTCGTAAGCGCAAGCTAACGGATTTACAGTCCGTCCCCTTTAGCCACTCGGGCACCTACCCATTTTCTTTTAAATACTTTCTCAGAGAAATTTGGAGCTGGTTATGGGACTCGAACCCGCAACCTGCTGATTACAAATCAGCTGCTCTACCAATTGAGCTAAACCAGCATACCTGAGATAACCGAAACGTTATATTGGAAAAAATCTACATTCGTCAAAGATAATTATTCATCTGAGTGCGATTTTTTTCGATTTCCGCGTTGCGTATGTTGCCTCAATGTTTCTGTCAGGGCCATAGCCGTAGCGACAGATGCATTAAAAGAGGCAGATGCATTCGTTTGCGGAATGAAGACCAATTCATCACAGAGTCTTTCTGTTGTCACTCTCAAACCTTTATCTTCGGCACCAATTGCCCAAATAACTTTCTCGGGAAGATCCAATTCGAAAATTGATCGCTTTCCACGAGGGCTTAAGCCGTAGACCCAATAGCCTTTTTCTTTCAATTGTTCCGTATACTTAGAGAAGTTAGTCGTCTCCTCAACCGGAACATGCTCGACGCCACCGCAAGCAACTTTATGGACAGTCGGCGTTAGACCCACCGCGCGGTCTTCAGGAATTAGGACCCCCTGAACGCCGGTCAACCATGACGTTCTTAGAATCGCGCCCAAATTATGTGGGTCTTCGATACCGTCTAACATCAAAATAATTGACGAGTCCAAGTTTGCGACCTGGTCTAGGTCTAGTCCAGGAGCGCCATCAACAAAAAGCGCAGCACCCTGATGAGAAGAACCGAATTTATCGATCACGCCCTCTTGTCGAATTTCTGGAGTAATGCGGTGTTTGCGAGCGATCTCTTCGATTTCGCGCAAATCAGCGGAGGTTTCCCAGCCATTCTTAAGCCACACGCCCTTAACTTCCTTAGGGCGTACAGAAAGTACTTCTTTAATCGCGTGATTGCCAACGACAATGCGCCACTCACGAGGAATTTGATTCTCAGAGCGAGAAGTGTGTTGCGGACGACCTCCCCCAGAAGGACGATTTCCCGACTGGGGACGACCACCTGAAGAATGTTTTTGAGAGTTTTTATTTCCGGATCTGAAATTATTTTTCTTCATACATCGCCATCACAAATTCAGTTGCTGCTTCTCTGATATTCTTCGCTTCCAAGATCGGGCGACCGACAACAAGAGCCGAAGCTCCTTTGCGCAGAGCCTCTTGAGGACCCATAATACGCTTTTGATCGCCTGAATTGTTCATACTAAAGCGAATTCCCGGCGTGACAAGATAGAGGCCACGATTTTGTAAAAGGTCTAATTCATGAGGAGAACAAACGACGCTAGAAAGGCCTGAGTTTTGAACCAAACTCGCTAAATCGACCACGTGATTTGCGACGGACTGCTCTTTCATTACTTTAGGCACAGAGCTTTCATCCCATGACGTGAGAATAGTCACGGCAAGGATGCGAAATGGGCGCTGTTGATTGAGCTCTTTTTCAACCTCAGCCATTTTTTTGAGAGCCTCTGGGCCACTGAGTGCGTGCACAGTAACGAGCGAAGCTCCCGCTTCGAAGCTGGCACGTACTGCGGCCTCCATAGTCGAGGGAATATCGAAGTGTTTGTTATCCAAAAAAATCGGAGCTCTTTGCGCCATCTCTTTGACGAACTCCATGCCGTAACGAAGACAGAGTCTTGGGCCAAGTTTAATACCACCAATGACATCCCCTACTTGATCGGCGATTTTTACCGCCTGATCGCGGGTGTCTACATCGAGGGCTAAAATAAGTGGATTTCTCATCGGCTGAGCGCGCAGGTTTTTATTCATAAAAACTCCTGCGCACCACTGTCTCACGCACTAGGTTTTCTGGCAAGAAATGGCCTTTTAAAACTCAGATGTATCGCTGAGCTTCCCGCGACCGCCGACCATATCCTCATCGAAGGGAATCGCTGCACTTGCCGCAGCCGACACCACCTTAAGCGGAGCTTTTGCGACCACTTTAAGCTTTACTGTTTTTTCTGGCGCCGGGGGTTTAGTTGCAGGCTTGATCGCCGGAACCCCAGAAGCTTGCTCAGACTTTCCGCTAATCAGAATATTTAGCTGCTCCACGGAGTCATGTAGAACGGTTGCTTGGGCCTGCATCGTTTCAGAAGAAGCGGATACTTCCTCAGAGGCTTGCGCATTTTGCTGAACGGAACCATCGAGCTCATTCATGGCCTTTGTAATCTGCGCAATGCCGGTTGCCTGCTCAGCACTGGCTTCGGAAATTTCATTATTAAGATCCGCCACTTTTTTGACGGAACTTAAAATGTTTTGCAGAAGCATGCCGCTGCGATCGGCAACGGCGGAACCTTTTTCCACGCGTTCGACGCTTTCGTTAATCAAATTGGAAATATCCTTCGCAGCGACGGCACTCCGTTGAGACAGCGTCCTTACGGCTTCCGCCACGACCGCAAACCCTCTGCCCTGCTCACCCGCACGAGCGGCTTCGACAGACGCATTTAAAGCCAAGAGATTTGTTTGAAAGGCAATGTCATCAATGACGCTGGTGATCTCTTGAATCTTTTTCGAGCTGTTTGAAATGTCGTCCATTGAGGAAATAAGATTTTTGATTTCTTGCTCCCCTTCTGAAGCGGATTGAATACTTGCAACAGATAGACTTGATGCGGTTTTCGCATTATCCGCATTGATCTTCACCATTCCTGTGAGTTCTTCGATGGCAGCAACAGTTTCTTCAAGGGCGCTTGCAGCCTCTGTTGAGCCCGCGGAGGCTTGATAGCTTGCAGCTGCCAAGGCCTTACTTGAAGAAAAGACTTCGCCTTGAGTTTTAGAAATTGCTGAAGACACTTTATCTAATGAGGAATACAAGCGGCCGGAGAATAAGAAGCCGTAGACAGCGATCAGAATACCGCCCAAAAAACTAACGATTAAGGCATTTCGAATACCCGCAGCTGCCGTGTCTTCTGCAGCTTTAATCTCTCCATCAACTTGTTTTTCTAAGAGTTCACTTGCAGCGGTCGTTTGGTTAACAATTATATTCACCAGCGGAACAATCTCCCTCAGAATGGCTGCGGTTCCCGCGTCACCACCTTGCGTTTCTTTTTCTATCGTAGTTGCTGCCGTCTTTAAGGGTGCTTCGAGATCCAGAACTGCTTTTTCTACTGGCGCAAAAATCTCTTTCATTTTTTCGGAAAGCTTGAATTGAGAAAAGGTCGCCGTAGTTTTTTTAAGACGCTCGTAGCGCTCCAGGGTCTCTTGAAGTTTTTCTTTGCGTACTTTGAGATCCGGAACTGCGGCTGCTGTCCATAAGAAGCGCATGAGCGCGTTGGCTTGAATTCTTGTCATCATGATAGTTTGGAGCTTCGGCATTCGATCTCGAGCTATCATTTCTGCGTTACTTCGTTGATTATTGAGTGCATGGATGGAGAGCCACGAGAGACCAGCAAACACCAATATCGGTAAGAGCACTAAAATAAATAACTTACCTTTGAGGCCGCGAAAAAAAGAAAGTTCCATCTGCCTACGTCCTTTATTAGATTTCTATTTTTATCGGACGGGAATTTGAAAAATCGTAGGTAAATAAATCGTTGTTAAGAAAAAATATTTTCTTTTGATTTCCCCGAGGAGACATCACAATTGTTAATTGAAATCCACTCCAGGGGTTGATCACCAAAATGAGAAGACGAGTTGAGAAACAGATCAGAATTAAGTTGTTCTTATCTGTTTCTCAAGGATTGCTTAATTTACTGTCCGCAATGGACACTATTTGTTTTCTACGATGATGAGTGTATTCCACCCCATGACACGAATTGGACGACCATTCACATCGCGCGCCACTCGACCATTGCGATCAAAGAGTGGAGTCAATTTTCGGGGCTGAGCGCTCATGAACTCCCAAATGAGTTGCGCATTGTCTTTATGAAGGCGAACACAGCCACCTGAGGCTCTGTGGCCAAGATCTTTATAGTGATCTGGTGTAGTCGCATGAGTCGCCACTCCGCCATTGAAAAAAGCCGCATACTCCATATGCGCTTCCCAGGTATTTGAGTAGTGGTTGCGCACAAGTTTATAAGGAGAAAATGTTCCTGTCGGAGTTACGGTCCAATACCAGCGACCGCTTTTCGCTCTTTCGTATTTTTCACGACCCGTAGACACTGGCCAATAATACGTCGGAGTGCCGTTCATGATCACTTGCATGGTTTGTGCTGTCGGTCCACTTTCTGCTTTGTTGATTCGAAGAACCAATGCGTATTCGCGATAGATGTCTATCCCCTCATACGTAGCGATGGCTTCCGGGCTGATAGTCGCAACATTCATTTCGGTGCGCGGGGCACCTACCTCTTGCGCCAATTCATCCAGCGACATCATGTCATCGAGCTCTTCAGCGTGAGCTGCGGAAACTGAAACGAGCAACAACAAGGAAAGAATGTAATTCTTCATAAGATCCTCCCAGTCATTGGGGGCCTCTTGGCCCTCTAGTTCTAAGAATGATCCTCTGCCGGAGAAAGTGGTGGGTCAAAATGAATAAAAAAACGGAGGGAAGATCCCTCCGTTTGGCAAATTTCTAAAGCTTTTGACATAAGAAAGTCGCAATTTATGTGACTTAAAGGCTGAGTGAATCGCCCTTAGTATGATTTGGCAAACAGCACCCATTTAGTCGCTGGTTTTCCCGAGAAGATACAGTTGCCTGAAATAGGCTCTTGCTTCAATGGAGCACAACGTGGAGTGACTTTAAGTTTAGCCAAGATTTCATGGCCAATACCGTCTTCACACCAAGGAACCAATGCGAAACCTGGAGCGGAATTCTCTTCACCTTTGAAGTAAGTTTCAAAGTCAGAAAGAGAAGTGATTTTCTTAATGTTCTCGTCACGGAATGCTTTTGCTTTTTCGAACAAACCATCTTGGATCTCTTGAAGAAGAGCTGAGATGTTTTGTACGAAAGCATTGCGCTCTTGGCCGGCTTTTTCTTTTGGACCGCGATCACGACGACCGACGAACACTTCGCCTTTCGCCATATCACGAGGACCAACCTCTACGCGCACTGGGACACCTTGCTTGATGTACTGCCATGCTTTGTCGCCGCCACGGATATCGCGATCGTCAACTTTCACACGGATAGAACCGCCACAGAACTGTTGAGCTTTTACGTCTTTTGCAAGAGCTTGCACGTACTCAAGAACTTGAGCTTTTTCTTGATCATTGCGATAAATCGGAACGATCACTACGTGAAGAGGCGCAATTCTTGGAGGCGCGATGAAGCCATTATCATCAGAGTGAGTCATGATCAAACCGCCGATAAGACGAGTTGAAACACCCCATGAAGT
>JAGIAF010000340.1:0-1648 GCA_017745015.1 Bdellovibrio sp.
CAGCTCTGGTTGGAATATAGCCATAACCAGTTTCTGGATAAGACGGAGTGATTCCCAAGGTGACGACTTTGTTATCGGCCGCAACTGTCTTAGCAAAGTTCACAACAGTCAAAAATGCTTCTTCTTTGCTAATCAAGTGATCTGAAGGAAAAATGCCGACAATCTCACCATCTTTGCCTTGAGTTTGCAAAAGCTTACAAAGAACGGCAATGGCAGGAGCTGTGTTTTTGCCATAGGGCTCGTACACCACTTGAACCCCATTCATGCCGTTGTCTTTAAGGTTGATCTCAGTCAACGTTTGCAAGGCTCTAGAAGTCACGATCCAAGGAGTACCCATCCGTTGACAACGCTGCAACGTCATAGTTTGAAGGGGCTTTTCAAAAATAGTACAAAATTGCTTCGGCAAATGCTGACGCGAAACTGGCCAAAGACGTGTACCACTTCCACCCGAGAGAACTACTGGAATCACCGAAAACCTCCAAAATTAAGGTACATTTATACCATAGGAGCCCTTTGAACAGCAATTTTGCCGCAGCACACCCTACTTTATAAAAAGGCCTCCCGGTTTGGGTAAATCCGGTTGGAGTTTGCCCTTAATTTAAGTAAGACTGAGCCATGGTCAAGCATACGAAACGAATCGCAACTCAGCTTTTAAAGATTGTCTTCTCTGTTGGTATCATCTTCTGGCTGGTTCAATCTGGAAAACTCAATTTTTCGGCCCTTCGTTCGCTTTTGTCTCCGACTATTATTCTGATCTCTTTTGCCTTGATCGGGATCAATCTATTTTTAACCAGCGAGCGCTGGAGACTTCTTATCAAGTCTCAAAACATCAACGCAAAAATTTGGCCTTCCTTCAAACTCACTCTGATTGGAACTTTCTTCAACTTTGCCATGCCAGGTGGAGTCGGCGGTGATGTCATTAAAGCCTTTTACTTCACCCGAGATAATCCAGGCTCCAAAGTTGTAGCGGTGACCAGCGTTCTTATTGATCGTATTTTAGGATTGTTCTCGATGATTCTGTTGGCGTTGTTAGTAATGGTTTACGACATTGAACACGTACAAACCGTTCCGACTCTATTGCATCTGTTCTGGTTCATTTTGGCGCTATTTATTGCCTTCAGCCTGGGGCTTGCATTGGTGTTTTCGGCAAAGCTATATCACAATCAAGTACTTAAAAAGTTAATCAATAAACTTCCCATGTCTGAAAAGTTCATGAAGCTCTATGAGAGTCTTCATCTTTACGGCAAGCACGGTCCACGCATTATTCAAGTTATTGTACTCAGCTTGATCGCTCAGACTTGCACAATTCTTTTCCTCTATGTGGTAGGTATGGCTGCGGGTTTCAGCGACGTTACCGCCAAGACATACTTTTTGGTGGCCCCATTGGGATTTATGGCCACCGCAATTCCAATTTCCCCAGCTGGCGTCGGCGTCGGCCAAGCGGCCTTCTATTTCCTGTTCAATCTTTATACGGGCAAATCAACAGACCTTGGACCGACAGCGATCACCGCCTTCCAAGTTGGCTCTTTCGCGATCAGTCTCTTGGGAGCGTTCTTTTATCTTCGCTACAAACGCCCAAATGATATGGCGGAAGCGGAACAGCTTACTTAGTTTTTCTGAATTAAATTTCCAATTTTGAAAGATCACT
>JAGIAF010000340.1:1658-3403 GCA_017745015.1 Bdellovibrio sp.
ATCGAAGCGAGATTGGTGTTTTTTAAAGTTTTCCAAAATCGCACGCTCTTTATCAAATTTCTCAGAATGAAAGAGATAACAACTTCCCACACCTGCCGAGAATGCCGCGATTAAATCCGTGGCACTATCGCCGACCATCAAAGAGTTGGTCATATCGACTTTCAATTTTTCACGGACCAATTGAAACATTCCAGCGCGAGGCTTGCGCAACCCTGCCAATATACGACCTTCAGGCACCGACTCATTCTCGATGAAGGAGGACCACACACACTCATCAATCCACGCACCTTGCTGCGCTAAAAGCTTCAGCATGCGCTGATGAACTTGCTGATACTCCGCCCAAGAGATACGTCCACGACCGATACCTGACTGATTGGTCACAAGCCCAACCCAATAACCTTTTTCATGAGCTCGACGAATCAAATCCACGGCTCCAGGAATTAACATCACCTGATCCGCATCACGATTGTAAGGAACATTTTTTACCAAGACGTCATCACGATCCAAGAACAGGCAAGGAGAACCGGTAACATCGTCTGCAGACCAATTTTCTAAAAGAGATTCAAACTGCGGCAATAGACTCTGCCAAAAATTATCCCACGATCCTTGAGTTACATTTTGCCAAACATAATCGACATTATGAGGCCCTTGGTCTTTTGCCGTGATCCAAACTCTTTGTCCCTGAAGAACTGAGTCCAGACCATCCAAGAGACCTTCTTGCCCCTCAAAGAAGAACACAAGATCTTGAGGACGTGTCTGATAACGACGCGCTTGCAACGATTGAGCAGAACGACGCAAAACGGGAATGCGCAAAGCGAAATCTTTGGTCAATGGTCCAATCCACTCTGCCAAATTGGCTGGAGCTGACTCCTCGATAAACACCAAGGAGCCACCCAATCGAACTGTATCTGCAACTAATTGCGCCCAAGATTTCATAGTCCCTCAACCATACTAAAAAGCATGTCTGCTGTCCTCGCTTTTCACTTGCCGCCACGCATTTTTGTCATAAACTTGGTAGAGTTTCTCGAGACAACAAGGGGGAATCATGACTTTGCTTTTGAAGCAGATATTTAACTTTCTGAAACTATTGAATTCAGATACTGACACCAATCCGCTAGCCTTCGGATTGTCACTCGGTCTCATCCTTGGTTTCGCACCATTCTTCTCAATTCAAACGGCCATCGTGCTGTTGATCGTATTTGTATTCCGCGTGCAATTGGGTGCCGCTTTTCTTTCTGCATTCTTTTTCAAGTTTGTAGCATTCCTTTTCGACTACCCATCTCATCTTTTGGGCAAATCGGTTCTGGAAGCCGAAGCACTTCGTCCCCTGTTTGTTAGCATGTACAACATGCCATTCGTTCCGATGACTCGTTTTAACAATAGCATCGTGATGGGCTCAATGATCGTATCGATCTTGCTTTTCCCAATTGCCTTCTATGTTTTCAAATCTTTGATTATTGCGTATCGCGCCGCTGTCGTCGCACGTTTCAAGGGCACAAAGTTCTGGAAGGCATTCACAGCAACGAAATTCTACAACTGGTACCTTAAGTACGACGAACTTTACGGTTAAGACAGGAAGACATCATGACAAAAGAAAATACGACACCTGTTAAAAAGAAAAAAGGCATCATTCGCTGGGGCGCCCTTATCCCATTCGTGGTCTTCTGTTTGATCGTAGGTCTGTACTTCCACTTCTTCTTTGATGGCCACCTTCGTCGTGCCATGGAGTGGGCTGGATACAAAGC
>JAGIAF010000341.1 GCA_017745015.1 Bdellovibrio sp.
TGCTGCAACTCCTGTTGCAGTAGGCACAGGCCTTACTTCTGAATTCATTCAGGATACTTTGCGAGCCCAAAGAAATTCTTTCTTCAAATGCTATACGCAACTCTTGCAAAGAACTCCAGGTGTTGTGGGCCAAGCCTCTGTGGGATTTACTATTGAGCGCTCAGGAAAAGTAAGTCAGGCCGACATCACTTCTTCTTCCATCGCAGATCCCGCATTCAAAAAATGTCTGATCGAAGCGATTCGTCGCGTGGAATTTAAATCTTTTGGCGGAGATCCAAGTTTGAGTAAAATTCTTTTTAAATTCGCGAAAAAATGCATCATTCCTGGACAATAGTGCCTTTGAAATTTGCGCTCGCCCCTAGATGCTTTTATCCTGTGGTGTAACTTAAATTTCGGAGGTGTCCTGATGCCAGTGACTATTCCATTCTCGAAGTCAGAGCTTCTGACTTTGGGTGTTGAGGTCGAACTTCAAATTATTCATCCAGAAACTAGAAACCTTTATCCGATCTCTCCAGAGATCCTCCAAGACTGGTCTCTTGAAAGCCCACATATTAAGCCTGAGATATTTCAGAGTATGCTGGAAATCGACACACCTATATGTCAAGACGCCCACGAAGTTGAAAACGAACTTTTACTGACCAGCCGCGAACTGTCGCGCATTTGCAAAAAGCATGGGGCTCGTCTTTCTTCAAACGGAACTCATCCATTGGCCCGTTGGCACAATCGCCTGTTTTATCCGTCGGAGCGCTATCAATATTTATTAGAACGCAATCAGCACATTGCCCGTCGCTTGATGATCTTTGGTCTTCACGTGCATTTGGGAATGAAAGATGGCGAACATTGCATCGCTATGATGAATGAGCTGCTTTACTATTTGCCGCATCTGTTGGCGCTTTCCGCAAGCTCCCCATTTTGGACCGGTCACGACACCGGTTTAGCTTCGTCACGTATTACGGTGTTTGAAGCCCATCCCGCGGGCGGCAGTCCCTGCCGAGTGGAATCTTGGTCTGACTTTGAAAAAATCGTCGAACGTTTGCAAAAGAGCGGGTCCATCGAAAGCTTCAAAGACATTTGGTGGGACCTGCGACCGAGTCCTAATTTTGGAACATTAGAAATTCGCATCTGCGATGGTGTTTCAGGTATTCGTCGCACATCACGTTTGGTGGCGTTCATCCATATGCTTGCTCATCACATTAACAAACGCTTGGAGCAAGGACACAAACGTCCTGTTCCTGACGATTGGTTTGTGCGCGAGAATAAATGGCGGGCTTCCCGTCACGGCTTAGATGCGGATGTGTTGGTGGATTTGCATGGCAATACCAAACCGTTACTGGAAGATTTACGCGAATTAATCGCCGCAGCTCAATCTGAAATTCAGGAATTGGGTTATGAAGCGTACATTGAAGAGCTTTTAGAAAATGATTTAGCTCGTCCAAGCTATAAAGTTCAAAAAGAAATCTTTGAAAAATCGCAAAGCCTCGAATCCGTGGTGGATCATCTGTGTACGGAATTTGAAGAGGATTTAAAAGCCTAATTTTGCAGAAGGGCTTTGGTTCTTGCCAAAGCTCTTTCAGTGGATTTGATTTGATCCCGCGGGATCGACAGGACTATTTCGCAGATTTTCATCTTCCTTCAGTTCGAGTCTCTTATCCATTTGGCGATTCCTCTAGCGATAATCGTGAAGATAATCGATGCGCTCTGGAATCCACGGCTCATGGGCACCTTCCATCTCGTAAACGCGACCGTCGACCACTGTTTTCTCTTTCAATGGAGCGACTGTCGGTGCATAGGATGGATAGAGCAAACCTTTTTCCATGAAGAACGTGCGCGCTTCTTCAAAGGCCGCTTGACCAATGACTCCGCGACGTATGAACTCGTCAAAGCTCTTCATCAACTCTTCTGGTGTGTAGCTGTAGTTATAGATCATATCTTGCAAGACTGCATAGACCCCATCAAGGTTGATACGACGATCTTGGAACATATCCAAAGCCACTTGGAAAGTGTTGTAAGTTGCAAGTGTGCGCCGACCAAACTTCAAATAATAATCTGGGTCCGTGTCGGTTGCGAGATTGATATAAATTTTCTCAACAGGATCGTTTTCAGGAATGCGCATTTGCAATTCCAAAATTGTATCCACTTGATCTCCAGTCACATTGAGCTTCTCAAGCGTGGTACGAATCTCGTGAGCACCCAAACGACGAGAACAAATATCAGAATAAAGATTATAGATGATCGCATCTGTCTCGCTGTCGTCTCCCCAGCAGATCTGACGAACGTTTTCAGCCAGACGCGTGCGCAGTTGCAACAAGGCTTGCAACTTGAAGCCGACTTGTTTGGTCAAACGCCAGAAACGACCCGGGCGAAGATTTGCCAAGTTGTCTTTATAAAAACAACCGAACGGACGGATATTATCCAGCGCGAACTTTTCCGAAATTCTTTCTTCCATCTGTGGCGGCGACGCCGTGATGAAATAGATCGGAAAGTACATATAACCTTTTTGTTGCTTGCGATACTCGGACAGGGATTGCAGAAGCGTGTTGGTGCCAGGAACGTTTTTCTTATTCAGAGCACGTTCAAGGACCGTCGTCAGAAGACCCGACAAGGAATCAATGGTCGTATCCAAGTAGGTCTTATCCAAGTCCCACAAGAAAACTTCGTCGTGACTCTTCTCCATCCCCTCAGAGACATAGCGGAAGAATACAACGTCACCATTCATATCACTGCGTTCACGCCAATCAGCCATGAGACTATCATGGCTGTTTTAGGGATGGTTTGCAAGAATCTAGCAACCTGACTTAAGAGGTAGCTCTGGGGATGGGATGCAGCCTTTTTGACCTTTGGCGCAAGTACGTTTAATACGCAAATGGAAGTGGTCATCATGTCCTGTATCAGGCCATAGACGACGGAGCGTCTCAAAAGCATCACCGCTTTTTTGTCCCGCTTTTAATTCACCCGAACTGACCGCATAACGACAAAGTGCCTGTTTCAACGTTGGATGAATAAAAATCATATCCACATATTTCGAGCTGACCGCATATTTAAAGAGCTTCCATTGCTGAGGCATCATCCAGTCACCGATGGGCCTGTTGCTCTTCAATGCGTTAGCAAAGGTCGACATTTCTTTATCTGCTTTAAAATAGAATGCGATATCCGCATCCATTCCATTTTCGTGGGATTTGTGAGAGCCCAAGGGACCACCACTTTTCCTGGAAACGTCGCCGATATGCAATTCATGGGAAGGAGCAATCACCTTTGAGTAAGCACCCATTTTCGCAATTAAGTAAGCCATCTCAGATGTCGCGAAGTACGTGCGACGCTCTGGGCGCATGATCGTAAATCCTGGAGCCGTCATAGACTTTTCATA